>NZ_JBMVJC010000013.1:0-57458 GCF_049893385.1 Streptococcus sp. VTCC 12905
TTCGGCTGAATTTCATCAAAATCAGCTTGAATCTATCTGTGTTTTTTATTTACTGGCTAGTTTTTGCCCAGCCTCTTTTCGCAGTACAGTGTATTAATTTATCCCCGAGTTAGTGTAACGAGGGTTATAGTTAAAACAAGTCCGAAAATATTCGGACTTGTTTTACAATGTCTGGGAGACTGTTTTATCCCCGAGCTAGCCTAGCGAGGGTTATAATATGGTTCTCTTGGTTTTTCCTAGGGAGTTTTCTTTGCCTTGAAATCGATAAAATGATATTCTAAAAAGACTGATCAACTTAAGTATTCTCATGTTGAAAAGTGATGGAGAATGGGATGATAGAGTGGATATTTTTTGATTTGGGTTCGACGCTTTTAGATGAAGAGGTTGCTTATGGTTATTATATAGACAAGTGTGTGAAGAAGTTAGAGTCTCTGGATATAGAGGTTTCATCAGATTCTTATAAAAAGAAAATGGTGGAGTATGCTCATAAGTCGCTGGACCCAATTCGTGCAACTTGGCAATATTTTGCACCGACCGAGCCACGTCCTTTATGGACAAATGAGGGTGTGAGCCTGTATCCTGAAACAATAGATGCTCTAGAGAAGTTATCACAAAACTATCAATTGGGGATAATTGCAAATCAATCTGCTACAGTAAGGGCTTTGTTGGAGGAATGGGGAGTTGAGTCTTACTTTCAACTTATTATCCTCTCTGAAGAAGTTGGACTATCTAAGCCAGATTCGACTATTTTCAAACTTGCATTGCAAAAAGCAAACACCACAGCAAATAGAATTGTCTATGTTGGGGATAGGTACGATAATGACATTGTACCAGCTAAATCGCTGGGTATGAGGGCTGTTCGCATATTGACAGGAATGGGAAGATTTGCTGTTGAGGATATGGAGTGGAAGAGTGACTGGCAGCTGCATTCAATGCAAGAACTTACGACTATTTTCAAAGAAAAAAGAAAACTAGACTGAACATTCTCAGCCTAGTTTTTACATGTATTAGAACAAGCCTTTAACTTTATCTAAAAGACCGTTAACACCTTCCGAACCTGATAACAAGCCTTTTGCTTGTTCCAGATATTCACCGAATTGGTCTTTATTGTCTTCGATAAATTGTTTTGCACCTTCAAAATCTTTGTTTGCGATTAATTCTTTTACTTGGTTGAAAAGATCAACTGGATTCATGTTGAATGCACCTCCTATGGAACTATTAAACCAAAATGGTCTCAATTTCACAATTAATATGTCTAATTAAAATGTGACGCAAACAGCTTCAGGAACGTAGAAATCATGATATAGTTCTGTTAAACGACCGCTCTCTTTATCTCTCGCAAAGACTGTCGCATTGTCAGAATCTTGATGAACGACAATTAAGTGATTTTCATCAGGACTAAGTGTGAAGTCACGAGGAGTTTTACCATTAGTCGGAACGATTTCAACCAACTCTAAGCTAGCGTCGCCTAGGGTTTTGTATACTGCGATAGAGTCGTTCCCACGGTTTGAACCATAGACAAATTGACCATCTTTAGTGATACGAATAGCAGCAGTACCATTGAAACCAGTGTGGTCCTCTGGAAGGGTTGAGATGGTTTGCATCAGTTCAAATTGACCCCAGCCATCATAGATAAGTACTTCAATAGTAGAGTTCAGTTCACAGATGAGGTAGGCAATTTTTGCAGTTGGATGGAAAACGATATGGCGTGGTCCGCTACCCGGTGTAGCTTGATAAGTTGCTACTTTTTCTAATTTTCCTTGATTGTCCACTTTATATGTAACCACTTGGTCACATCCCAAATCACAGGCTACTAGAAATTTATCTGGTGTTAAATCAGAGAAATGAACGTGAGCAGAAGCTTGGTTTTCATGTGGACCAGAGCCCTCGTGCTGAGCAACATCTGCAAGTTCAAGAGAACCATCTGTCAAACGCTTGTAGACCAGCAATTGCCCTTTGTGGTAATTTGAACCAAAGACCAGGTCTTTTTCTTCATCAACGGAAACATAGCAAAGTGGTGCACCTTCAGCTACCACATGATTTAGTGGAGTAAAGTCAGCAGAAAAGGCAGCGACACCACCTTGGCCATTTTCAGACCCTACTGAGTAGAGATGACCAGCTTGGTCAAAAGCTAGATAGGTGGGATTTGGTTCTTCCGCAACCAATTCTAAATTGCTAAGTTGTCCTGTTTCAGAGTCAAAATTTGCTTTATAAATTCCTTTTGATTCGCGTTTGGTATAGGTACCGAAATAGATTGTCATGGGCTTCTCCTTTTGGAAATGATTGATAAAATTATACCACTTTTTTCTGATAAAATCGCATAAATTCTGTAGTTGATAATGACAAAATTCTTTTCTACATGATACAATAGTAAAAAAAGAATAGGGGTGGGCAAGTTGGAAGATAAAGATCAAAAATTTAATCTGAGCTGGTTTTTTCGTTGGTTTCTAAATAATCAGGGTGTCACTATATTGTTAATCACTTTACTGTCTTTCTTAACAATCCTTGTATTTAGTAAAATTAGCTTTTTATTCAAACCTGTTGGAAGTTTTTTGGAAATAGTTCTTTTACCAATGATTTTAACTGGTCTTTTGTATTACCTGCTAAATCCAATGGTTGACTGGATGGAGAGACACAAGGTTTCTCGAACAGTTGGTATTTCAATTTTATTCGTTCTTATTGTCTTACTAATTGTTTGGGGGCTAGCTGTAGCTATTCCAAGTATCCAAGAGCAAGCAAGCTCTTTTGTTCAAAATCTACCATCCAATATTCAAAAAATTGAAAGTCGGATTACAGGATTGTTAGAAGACGAGCGATTTGAACAATTTAGACCAACCGCATTGGAAATGCTTGACAAAGTTAATGACCAGATAATCACTTTTGTGCAGAAATTTTCTTCCAGTGCTGTTAACTGGGCAAGTAATTTGATTTCGACTGCATCTCAGATTGTTGTTGCTGTTCTTATCATGCCTTTTATACTGTTTTACCTTTTACGGGATGGACAATACTTGAATAAACATATTACTCAATATTTACCGACTAAGTGGAGGGTGCCTATTGGAACTGTTTTGTCAGATGTGAACAGTCAGTTATCAAATTATGTTCGTGGTCAGGTAACTGTTGCAGTAATTGTAGCATTTATGTTCTCTATTTTATTTTCAATTATTGGTCTAAACTATTCTGTGACTTTAGGAGTGATGGCCGGATTTTTAAATTTGATTCCCTACCTAGGTTCATTTTTGGCAATGATTCCAGCAGTGATTTTGGGGTTAATTGCTGGTCCATTTATGCTGCTAAAAGTATTGATTGTTTTTATGATAGAACAAACCATTGAAGGTCGTTTTGTAACGCCTTTGATAATAGGTAGCTCGCTCAATATTCATCCAATTACGATCTTGTTTGTACTCCTGGCTGCAGGCCAAATGTATGGTGTACTTGGGGTGCTTTTAGGGATTCCAATTTATGCTTCTATCAAGGTTTTGGTGAAAGCAATTTTTGAATGGTACAAAGAAAATAGTGCTTTATATTATGAGGAATCTAATGAGGTAAAGAATGAACAATAGTGAAAAAATGGTGGCTTGTATCAGTCAGCAGGATTTAGAGAAAGCCAATAAGTATTTTAAACGAGCATTGGCTGAAGATGATGTTGAGACTTTATTGTCTCTAGCGGAATATTTGGAGGGAATTGGTTTTTTCCCACAGGCTAGTCAAATCTATGCTCAAGTGAAAGATGATTTTCCTGAAGTAGGCCTGAATTTGGCTCAAATTGCCTTTGAAGACGGTTTGGTCGAAGAAGCCTTTGCCTATTTGGAGGAAATTCCAGTGGATAGTCCTGTTTATGTGGAGGCTTTGTTGGTCAAGGCTGATTTATATCAAGCTGAGGGATTATCTGATGTTGCGCGTGAAAAAATGTTGGAAGCAAGTTACTTGTCCGATGAGCCAATTATTCTTTTTGGATTGGCTGAATTGGATATGGAATTGGAATTGTTTGACGAGGCCATTTCTTATTATGCACAGCTAGATAATCGTGACATCTATGAACTAACTGGAGTTTCTACCTATCAGCGAATTGGTATTGCCTATGCCAGTTTAGGGAAATTTGAAGTGGCCATTGAATTTTTGGAAAAAGCTGTTGAGTTGGAATATGATGACCAGACTGTTTTTGAATTGGCTGCTCTGCTATTTGAAAGTGAAGAATACCAGAAGGCAAATCTCTACTTTAAGCAACTGGATACAATTAATCCTGATTTTGATGGCTACGAGTATGCTTATGCTCAGTCACTTCATGCCGAGCATAAGTTTGATGAAGCCTTGGCTATGACGGAAAAAGGCCTGGCAAAAAATGATTTTGATGCCAATCTCTTACTTCAAGCTTCTCAGTATGCCTATGAATTACATGATGAGGAAAGAGCAGAAGACTATCTGCTCCGAGCAAAAGAGGTGGCTGAAGATGGGAATGAGCTCGCTTTGCGCTTGTCTAATTTGTATCTTGAGCAGGAACGATTTCAAGAGGTTGTGGCTTTATTTGATGAAGAGGTTGAGAATGTCTTGGCTCGATGGAATATTGCAAAAGCCTACCAGGCATTGGAGCAAGAAGATGCGGCTATTCAATTGTATGATGAATTGGCACTTGATCTAGTTGAAAACCCAGAATTTTTGGCTGATTATATAGAAGTGTTGCGCCAACTTGGTCGTTTGGATGAGGCAAAAGAGCAAGCTAGTCGTTATATCCAATTGGTTCCGGATGATTTGACCATGCAAGAATTTTTGAATGAAGAGTAGGTTATGCAAGTAAATCGATTATTTCAATACAACACCTTAGGTGCCTTGATGGCGGGGCTGTATGGCGGTTCTTTAACGGTTGGTGAATTGTTGGAACATGGTGATTTGGGGTTGGGAACCCTGGATTCCATTGATGGAGAGCTGATTATTTTAGATGGAAAGGCCTATCAGGCCAAAGGAGCAGGGGAAAAACCAGAAGTGGTTGAAGTTCCTGCTGATATGAAAGTTCCCTATGCGGCGGTTATTTTTCACGAAGCAGAAGTTATTTTCAAACAACGCTTTGAAATGACTAGCGATGAATTGCATCAGCGGATTGAGTCATATTATGATGGTGAAAATCTCTTTCGTTCCATCAAAATAAAAGGGAAGTTTTCGCATATGCACGTGCGCATGATTCCAAAATCGGCTTCTGATGTCCGTTTTGCGGAAGTGGCAAGTCGCCAGCCTGAGTATACCGCTGAGAATATTTCAGGCACCATTGTTGGTATTTGGACACCAGAAATTTTTCACGGGGTCAGTGTGGCTGGCTATCATTTGCATTTTATTTCGGATGATTTGGCCTTCGGTGGTCATGTTATGGACTATGTTATCTCAGAAGGAATGGTGGAAGTGGGGCCAGTAGATCAACTAGACCAACGTTTCCCTGTTCAAGACCGCCAGTATCTTTTCGCTAAGTTCAACGCTAAGGAAGTCAGAGAAGATATTGATAAAGCAGAATAGATCTAGCAATCGAGCCTAAAAAGAGAGAAGTTTCTTATTGGAACTACTCTCTTTTTTATATTTTCTTGCAATTTTACAAAAACTTTACAAAAAATAGGCAATATATTTGATAAAGAACTTGTAAAATGTATTCATAAAGAAAAGGAGTTATCTATGAAACACACATTTCGTTTTGCAAAAATTGCTGCAGTAGGTTTGGCTAGTTTGGGTCTTCTTGCTGCTTGTGGACAATCTTCAACTGATACATCTGATCAACCAATCACGGTAGTTTCGCGTGAAGAAGGTTCAGGAACTCGCGGTGCCTTTATTGAATTGTTTGGAGTAGAAACCAAGGACGCAAATGGTGAAAAAGTTGATAACACAACAAATCAAGCTATTGTAACAAATTCAACAGCTGTTATGTTGCAAACTGTAGCTGGGGACAATACTGCAATTGGTTATGTTTCACTCGGTGCCTTGGATGGAAATAGTAAAACACTTGAGATTGATGGCGTTGCTGCAAGTGTTGATACCATCAAATCTGGTGAATACAAAATTGCCCGTCCTTTCAATATTGTTACACAGGCAAGTGTCTCAGAAACAGCTCAAGACTTTATCAATTTCATTTTAAGTACAGAAGGTCAAGCAGTAGTCGAGAAAGCTGGCTATATTCCAGTTGATGCAAAAGGATCCTACCAAGCAAGTGTTACTTCTGGTAAGGTAACAGTTTCAGGTTCAAGTTCAGTCAACCCAGTTATGGAAAAACTGAAAGAAGCATATCAAAAAGTTAATGCTGGTGTAACTGTTGAAGTTCAGCAAAGTGATTCATCGACAGGTGTTACAAACGCTATCGAAGGTAGTGCAGACATCGGTATGGCTTCACGTGAATTAAAAGATTCTGAAACATCAGCTGGTGTATCAGCAACAGCGATTGCTATCGATGGTATTGCAGTGATTGTGAACAAGGATAATCCAATTAATGGATTAACAAGTCAAGAAGTACAGGACATCTTTACTGGTAAAAAAACTAAGTGGTCAGACTTTACTTCAAACTAAGGGGAGTTTCATGCGTCAATTCAGAGAAACCGGTATGCAAGCAGTCTTTTTTCTAGCTGCCTGCATTTCCGTTTTATCAGTTATTTTTATTTGTGCCTTTCTATTTTCAGCAGGTTTACCAGCTATTCAAGAAATTGGATGGGGCAATTTTCTATTTGGTCTAGAGTGGAGACCTTCTAATCAAATTTTTGGTATTTTGCCAATGATTATTGGGTCTGTTTATGTTACTTTTGGTGCCTTACTGATTGGGGTTCCAATTGGTATCTTAACAGCACTCTTTCTTGCTTTCTTTTGTAAGGAAAAATGGTACCCCATTTTTAAACGAGCAGTTAGTTTGATGGCAGGAATTCCCTCAGTTGTATATGGATTCTTCGGTTTGGTAGTCTTAGTGCCATTTGTTCGGAATAATGTTGGTGGGCATGGTATGGGAGTGTTGACGGCATCAATTCTCTTGGGAATCATGATTTTGCCAACAATTATCAGTGTATCCGAAGCATCGCTACGTGCTGTTCCAGAATCTTATTATCAAGGTGGGCTTGCTTTAGGTGCATCGCATGAACAGAGTATTTTTTTCGTCGTTCTACCAGCAGCACGTAGAGGTATTTTAGCCAGTGTCATTTTAGGTTTAGGTCGTGCTATGGGGGAAACAATGGCTGTCATTATGGTAGCCGGTAACCAAGCGTTGATTCCAACTTCCATTACATCAGGTGTACGGACATTAACAACAAACATTGTAATGGAAATGGGATATTCAACTGATTTACATCGTGAAGCCTTGATTGGTACAGCAGTCATCTTGTTTGTATTTATTTTAATCATCAACTTGGCTTTCTATCTCTTATATAAAAAGGAGGACTAAGTAGTGTCATTTTTTAAGAAACAAGATAGTGATGACCGCTTGTCGCTCTTTTTGAGACTGGTAGTCTATCTATCTGCTAGCCTTGCAGGATTAGCAACCGTATTTATTGTGGGCTATATTTTACTGAAAGGGATTCCTTTTCTTAGACCAGAATTATTTTCCTGGACCTATAATAGTGAAAATGTTTCAATGTTACCAGCCTTACTAAATACGATTTTGATGGCTATTTTAGCCTTGTTGATTGCCCTACCAATTGGTATCGGTGCTTCTGTTTACCTAACGGAATATGCTAAGTCAGGTAATCCACTTGTCACAGTTGTTCGGCTGGCAACAGAAACCTTATCCGGAATCCCCTCTGTTATTTATGGATTGTTTGGAGCGCTCTTCTTTGTAAAATTTTTAAATCTAGGCTTATCGATTATTGCTGGTGCAGCGACGTTAAGTATTATGATTTTACCTTTGATAATGCGTACAACAGAAGAAGCTTTATTATCAGTTGAAGATGGGTATCGTGAAGGTAGTTTCGCACTCGGAGCTGGAAAGTTACGTACAATTTTTCAAGTTGTTCTACCATCAGCCTTGCCTGGTATCTTTTCAGGTGTTGTTTTGGCTTTGGGGCGTGTGATTGGTGAGTCTGCAGCTCTTATCTTCACTGCAGGCACAGTGGCGGAGGTTGCCAAGAGTTTAACAAGTTCAGGACGAACATTGGCTGTACATATGTACTTGATTTCTGGCGAAGGTATTTATGTTAATCAAACCTACGCTACAGCAGTTATTCTCTTGATTCTCGTTATCGTGATGAACCTTTTATCCGAATGGATTGCAAATAAATTAGGAAGAAATAAGCATGAGTAAATTTAGCATTCAGGACTTTGATCTGTACTATGGAGAATTTCAAGCCTTGAAAAATATCAACTTGGATATTCCAAGTAATCAAATCACTGCCTTCATTGGCCCATCTGGTTGTGGTAAGTCAACCCTCTTGAAAAGCCTGAACCGGATGAACGATTTAGTGAAAAATTGCCGTATCACTGGTAAAGTATTATTGGACCAGAAAGATATTTATACGGACATGAAAACAACAGTACTTCGTAAAAAAGTAGGAATGGTTTTCCAGAAACCAAATCCTTTCCCGATGAGCATTTATGATAACGTGGCTTACGGTCCTCGAACTCACGGAATTCACAATAAATTAGAGTTGGATAAAATTGTTGAAAAATCATTGCGTCAAGCAGCTATCTGGGATGAGGTAAAAGATCGTCTTAACAAGTCGGCTTTAGGTTTGTCTGGTGGCCAGCAGCAACGTCTCTGCATTGCGCGTGCGCTTGCTACTGAGCCAGAAGTTTTGTTGATGGATGAACCAACAAGTGCTCTTGACCCAATTTCCACAGCTAAAATTGAGGAATTGGTGCTGGAATTAAAAAAAGATTATACCATTATCATGGTGACACACAACATGCAGCAGGCTTTGAGGGTTTCAGACCAAACAGCTTTCTTCTTGTTGGGAGAAGTTGTGGAATGCAATAAAACCAGCACTCTCTTCAGTATGCCTGAAGATCCACGTACAGAAGATTACATTACAGGGAGGTTTGGATAATGCGGTCACGATTCGAAAGTCAGTTAGAAGATTTGCAAAAAGATATGGTCTTTATGGGGGCCCTCTGCGAAGAGATTATCAATCGTTCACTCGAAGGGCTCAATGGTCCTGAAAGTCTCGATCAAGAGCGTATTCAACAAACCTACCTGCAAATTGAGGAGTTAGAGCGAGATATCGAAGCACGCTGTATCAAATTGCTCTTGCGCCAACAGCCAGTTGCTAGAGACCTACGAACTGTTTCCTCAGCCCTAAAAATGGTGTATGATATGAAACGGATAGGAGCTCAATCCTCTGAAATTGCGGATTTAATCAGCCGTAACACGATTGATTTGGTGGATGAAATTCCTTTGGTTAAAAAAATGGCAGAGCAGGTTACCCAGATGGTTGTTGGTAGTTTGGATGCCTTTGTAAAGGAAAGTGATCGTTTAGCACATGAAGTGATTGAAAAAGACGATACAGTTGACCAATATTTTGGTACAATAAAAGAGAAACTAGCCAATTATTTAGGGAACCATTCTGCAAATGGGGACCAGGCCATTGACTTGTTGATGATTGCTAAGTATCTAGAACGCATTGGAGATCACGCTGTAAATATTGCTAAATGGGTTCATTACGCTATCACAGGTCAATTAGAAGGGTAAAATAAATGATCTACTGTGTTGAAGATGATGATGCCATTCGTGAATTAATGATCTATAGCCTCAAGACCGCTGGTTTTGAGGCTAGAGGTTTTGCTGACGCTGAAGCCTTTTGGCCAGTCATTGAACAAGAATTACCAGACTTGGTTTTATTAGATGTAATGATGCCAGGACAGGATGGAATTTCCATTTTACAGCAACTAAGAAGTCAGTCCTACACACGCGATCTCCCTGTTGTGATGGCAACGGCTAGAGGAACGGAAATCGACAAGGTTCAAAGTCTGGATCTTGGTGCTGATGATTACCTGGTCAAACCCTTTGGAATGATGGAAATGATTTCACGTATTAAGGCTGTTTTACGGAGAAGTCAGCGAAATCAACCATTGGATCTTTGTTACTTTGGCGATATTCAGATGGATGTAGAGCGACATAAAGTATCGGTTAGAAAACGGAAAGTTGAACTGACATTGAAGGAGTTTGAATTGCTCCATATGCTCCTAAAAGCACCCCAGAAAGTATTTAGTCGTCAAGAATTATTGGACAGGGTTTGGGGACAGGACTTTCTCGGTGAAACCCGTACAGTTGATGTGCATGTTGGAACCTTACGTCAGAAACTGGGGAGTGCAGGTGGTTACATAAAGACTGTTAGAGGTGTTGGTTACCAACTGGAGGAAGAGGATGACTAAGAAAATTTTTCGAACAGTTTTGCTGTCTTCGATGTCCATCTCCTTAGGTACCATTATCCTTATCTTAGGCTATTTATATCACTACTTTACAAATTCACAGTTAGATCAATTAAGGCTCCAAACTAGTCTCATTGCACAAGCAGTTGAGGAGGATGGACAGACCTATCTGGATCAAATTGATTTGCAAGATTTGCGTGTTACCTGGATTGCACATGATGGTCAAGTGCTCTATGATTCCGAAAAAGATGTCAAACAATTAGACAACCACAGTAATCGTGAAGAAGTGGTGGAAGCACTCGAAACTGGTTATGGTGAGAGTATTCGACAATCAGCCACTTTAACCCAGCGATTGCTCTATACTTCTCAACGCTTAAATGATGGTACAGTGATTCGCTTAGCTATCGCACAGAAAACGATTGTTGTTTTATTATGGAATTTAGCACCATGGGTTAGTCTACTATTTTTGATTTCTGTTTTTGCAGCAATCCTCCTAGCAAGAATAACCTCAAAAAAATTACTTGCACCTTTAGAAGCAATAGATTTGGATAAACCATTAGACAATGAAGTCTATGCGGAACTCCACCCTTTGCTGAAGCGTCTGGATTACCATCAATCACAACTTGCTGAAAAAGAAACCTTATTGCAACAAAAGCAAGATGAGTTTGACACAATTATCTCCAAGATAAAAGAAGGAATGGTTATTGTGGATGCCAAGGGGCATTTGGTTAGTTACAATGGAGCAGCCAGCCAACTACTAGATTTTCAATCTGATGATTTTGGCCAATCCTTGCCTTTCTTTCAACGGAATCTTGGCCTGAAAAGTCTGATGGATACTGTTTTGAATGGGCAAAAAGTGGAGTCCATTTGTGAAATAAAAGATAGTCAGTACAAGGTTATTGCTAGACCTATTTGGACAGACAAACTCCAATCCGGAGCAGTTTTTCTATTTTTTGATGTGACAGAACAATATCATCTTGATAAGTTACGGAGAGAATTCACAGCAACAGTATCACACGAACTGCGGACGCCTTTACATATTTTATCAGGCTATTCTGAAATTCTCAGGGCCAATGTGGTTTCTCCTGAAAATATACAATTATTTTCTGAAAAAATATATCAAGAGTCACAGCGGATGATCCAATTGGTTGAAGATATTCTTCAATTGACGCAACTAGACGAGGGGCGGATAATCAGTAAAGAACCAATCCACTTTAAAGGAGTCATCCAACAGGTGGTTGCTAGTCTACAAGAAAAAGCAGATCAGCGAGGGATCTCAATTCAATTTAATGGGGATGAGGTTGATTTTACAGGCAATCCCGCTCTCTTGCAATCCATTGTGTATAATTTATGTGACAATGCCATCAAATATAATAGAGATGGTGGTCAGGTTACAATTGATCTATATCAAGATCAAGAACACATTAACCTAGAGGTTCGAGATACCGGCATTGGTATTTCGAAAGCTGATCAGGAACGTATTTTTGAACGTTTTTATCGTGTGGATAAAAGTCGTTCAAAACAAGTGGGGGGGACAGGCCTTGGACTTTCAATAGTGAAACATGCCTTACAGGTTCATGGTGCAAGTGTCCAAGTATCTAGTCAACTAGGTCAAGGCACCACAATGACTGTTCACTTTCCAAAAAATGAGTAAAGAAAAGAACCATAAAAATCAATTGATTTTCATGGTTTTTATTTTTTCTTCTGTTGGGGTGACACGGAGGGTTTTCTGACCGCGGTAGGTCACAAAACCTGGCTTGCCACCTGTTGGTTTGTGAAGTTTCTTAGCTTCAATCATATCCACTTGAACCAAGTTAGAATGCCTTGCCTTGGAGAAGTAGGCAGCTAGTTCTGCCGCATCTGTCTTGACTTCGTCACTTGGGTCCAAGTTGTCTGTGATGACCACATGACTGCCTGGAATGTCTTTGGCATGGAACCAGAGTTCGCCCTTTTTAGCTATTTTGAAGGTCAATTCATCATTTTGCAGGTTATTCTTTCCAACCAGAATAATGGTTTTCCCGTCCGTCGCCAAGTAACGCTCAGGTTTCTGACGTTTATGGATTTTCTCACGGTGGCGACGCTTGAGGTAGCCTGTTTCAATCAATTCCTCGCGGATCTCATCAATTTCAGCCAGACTAGCCTGTCCCAGCATGGTGTCAACGGACTCCAGATAGACAATGGTCGCCTTAGTCTCCTCAATCAAGTTGGTTAGGTGCTTGGCCGCTTCCTTGAGTTTCTGGTATTTCTTAAAGTAACGTTGCGCATTCTGGCTAGGAGTAAGTGCTACGTCCAACTCAATTTCCAGCTCCTGGCCCGTATAGTAGTTGTCTAATCGCACGCTCGGCTGGTCGTTGGGTACCTGATGCAGATAGGTGGTCAGGAGCTCACCCTTTTGCCGCACCAACTCCGCCGTCTCCGTATCCGCTAATTCCTGCTCCTGTTTGACCAGCTTCTTGCGATTCTTCTCTAACTCACTGGCCACCCGCTTGATCAGCTCATTGGCCTGTTGGGCCACCCGATCCCGCTCCGCTTTGTCCTGATAGTAGAAGTCCAGCAGACTGCTCAGGCTTTCAAAGTGTGGCTGGTTTTCAGGGCTATTAGCAAATGGCAAAGCAGCATAGGACTTGTCTGTCAGGCTAGGAAGTGTAGCCTGGTCAAAAAAGGCACGGAAGTTCTTCAGGCGGTCTGTCTGCAAATGACTGGCCAGTTCAGAAGCCGTATCCCGCCCCAAACCTTGAAAGATCTGTTGGAGATTTTTAGGACTCAGTTCCTGAGTCGATAGGATTTCAAATAATTTCTCGTCAGATACCGTGTAAGGATTGAGAGAATGCTTCTCCGGTGGTCGAATGTAGGTGGAGCCAGGCAAGATAGTTCGGTAGGAATTTTGCGAGAAACCAACGTGCTTGATAGCCTCTATAATCTTCTGTTCAGACTTATCTACCAAGATGATATTGCTATGTTTTCCCATAATTTCTACTATCAAGGTAGCTTGGATATGGTCTCCGATCTCGTCCTTGTTGGATACCGAAAACTCTAAAATCCGATCGTTTTCTAGCTGTTTAATTTCCTCGATAACCGCTCCTTGTAAATACTTCCTTAGAATCATGGTAAAGGTATTAGGCACCTTAGGATTTGTAAATTCTGTTTGAGTAAGTTGGACACGGCCCAAAATGGAATGTGCAGACAGGAGCAATTTATGGCTCTGACGGTTGCTTCGGATGTTCAGAACAATTTCCTGTTCAAAGGGCTGGTTGATTTTCTGAATCCGCCCACCTTCTAAATTGGCCCTTAACTCAGCCGTCATGTGATGTAAAAAAAATCCGTCAAAAGACATGGTTTTCCTCTTTCTAATAGCTATAACTCAGTCTAGTATATCATATTTCATAGATTTTTTGATGAGACTCAGTAGGTAGCCGGAAGAAAAATTTTCAGAAAATTTAATCAAAAGCCTTGACAAAGACTTTTTGATGCCGTATAATTTTTTTAATCAGAAGAAGTAGTAAAGCAGAAGTCTTCAGGGAGCCTGTGGTACTGGGAACAGGTGGCGGAGTTTTATGAAATGGGCTGATGTGTATTTATGTCTATTTTATGACGTCGTTAGTCGGTTTTGCCGTACCACCAGTACTGCCTTCACCCGGCTCCCTAGTCCTAAAATACCCTAAATTCACAAGGATTGTTTGGTGTAACATACTTTGCGTAGACTGTTTTGGCTGAGTACGAGGCAGGTCGACGTAGCTTATACTAGCGGTATATGAAGTTTTCAGCCAAATCAATCATGCAAATGAACTTAAAAAAATGATAGTTCGGTCCGCACACCTTACAGTGCAACTCCTTGTTTGAGGAGATGAGATATGGGAGGATTCTATACAATTCCCATAAGTGAGGTGGCACCGTGTCATTGACGCCCTCGCAGGTTGGTTTTTCCTGCGGGGGCTTTTTCCTTTAGTCATTCAGTTTATCTTTTATTACGTCGACGAATGAGGAAACTTCGTTTCCGTATTTCCAACTTCAAATAATTTCATCATTATTTGAACTCGCTTTGCCGTACTTTAGTACTGCCTGCAGCTCGTTGCCTAGTACTAAAAGCAAACTGAAAGACTATTATCTAAACGAGGTAATCATGATGAAACGATGGCGATGGTGGAATAGTATACTGATGATGTAGGATTTTTTTATTAAAAAGGAGAATTAGATATGATGAAAAATAAAAATTTACTTGCTACAATTATTGCCCTTACTGTGATGGTGGTTGTTGCCTTGTTTTTGACGCAAAAAGAACAGAACAATTCAACGAATAGCACAGAAAAAGTTAAAATTGGGGTTCTCCAATTTGTGACGCATGATTCACTAGACGAAATTTACAAAGGAATCAAAGCAGGACTTGAAGAAGGTGGCTATACAACAACTGAGAATCTCTCCATTGATTTTATGAATGCAGAAGGTGATCAGTCACAGGTTCAAACCATGAGTAAAAAATTGGTGGACAATGGTAATGAGCTATTGATTGGTATTGCGACACCTGCTGCACAGGGATTAGCAAACGCTACGACAGAATTACCTATTATCATGGGGGCTGTAACAGATCCTGTTGGTGCTAACTTGGTAACTGACTTGAAAAATCCTGGTGGAAATATTACAGGAGTATCTGACCAAACACCAGTAGCAGATACAGTTTCTCTCATTAAAGAAATTACACCAGATGCAAAAACAATCGGTGTTCTTTACTCCTCAAACGAAGACAATTCAAAAATTCAAGTTGCTGAATTTAAGGCAGCAGCAGAAGAGGCTGGCTATACAGTTCTTGAATATGCAGTTGCATCAAGCAATGAATTGGCTTCTACTGTAGAGGTGGCAAGCAGCAAGGTAGATGCCCTTTTCACCCCAGTAGATAATACTGTTGCATCTGCATTTTCAACAGTTGTTTCTGTCGCGAATAAAAGCAAAACACCGATTTTCACAAGCGTAGAAGACATGGTCGAAGGCGGTGGTATCGCATCTGTTACCCTCAGTCAATATGACTTGGGTGTCGCAACTGGTAAAATGACTGCAAAAATTCTTGATGGTGCGAATCCAGCGGATACACCTGTACAAATTTTTAATGAAGGAACCGTTGTCGTTAACCAAAAAGTTGCCAAAGAATTAGGAATTACATTGTCTGATGATGTGATCAATCAGGCAAGTAAAGTTATTGAATAAAACAAAGGATAGTTATGATTGTATCAACAGTTTCACAAGCTCTTTTATGGGCTGTACTTGGTTTAGGAATATTCGTCACGTTTAGAATATTGAATTTTCCAGATATGACAACCGAAGGCTCTTTCCCTCTAGGTGGTGCAGTTGCTGTTACCTTGCTCACTCAGGGAGTTCATCCTGTTTTGGCAACTTTGGCAGCTGTTTTGGCAGGGTGCATGGCAGGATTAGTTACGGGCTTGTTATATACCAAGGGGAAAATCCCCACGCTTTTGGCTGGTATATTAGTGATGTCTTCCTGCCACTCTGTTATATTATTCATCATGGGTCGTGCTAATTTGGGCTTGTTGAATACGAATCGTTTACAAGATTTACTTCCTTTTTCTGATCAGGTCAATAGCTTGTTGTTAGGTTTGGGAAGTGTTGCCTTAGTGATTTCAGCTTTGATGTTCTTCCTATATACAAAACTTGGACAAGCTTTTATCGCGACAGGGGACAATCCAGATATGGCGCGTAGTTTTGGTATCTACACCAGCAGAATGGAATTGCTCGGTTTAGTACTTTCAAACGGGATTATTGCTCTTGCTGGAGCCTTAATTGCACAACAGGAAGGCTATGCGGATGTTTCTCGTGGTATTGGTGTCATTGTCGTTGGAATGGCAAGTCTCATCATCGGTGAAGTTCTTTATGGAAATCTAACCATGCTGGAGCGATTATTGGCCATTGCTGTAGGTGCTATCTTTTATCAATTCTTAATTCTCGGTGTTATTTCACTGGGAATCAATACTAGCTACCTTCGTATCTTCTCTGCTATGATTTTGGCAATCTGTCTCATGGTTCCCGAATTGAAAAACAAAGTGTTGAAAGGAGCTAGTTTGTCAAGATGAAAGCAATTGTAGAATTAAAAAATACTACTAAAGTAGTGACCAATGGATTTAATGAAGAGCGTGTCATCTTAGATAAGGTAAATCTGACCATCTACCAAGGGGATTTTATTACAATTTTAGGTGGTAATGGAGCTGGAAAGTCAACACTTTTTAATGTCATTGCAGGAACCTTGCCCTTGACCAGTGGTTCGGTTCATATTCTTGGTGAGGATGTAACCAATTGGCCTGCAGAGAAGCGAGCAAAATACTTGGCTCGTGTCTTTCAAGATCCGAAAATGGGAACAGCTCCTCGTATGACGGTGGCTGAAAACCTGCTCATCGCAAAATACCGTGGCGAGGGACGGGGGTTGGTACCACGTAAATTATCTCAACAGATAGAGGAATTTGCTCAACTCTTACCACGAGTTGGAAATGGTTTGGAAAAACATTTGGAAACGCCAGCAGGGCTTTTATCAGGTGGTCAACGTCAGGCATTGAGTCTCTTGATGGCGAGTTTGAAACAACCAGAATTATTGTTATTGGATGAGCATACTGCTGCACTTGACCCCAAAACCAGTCAATCCTTGATGCAGTTAACGGATGAATTGATTGCGACCAAGGGAATGACTGCGCTTATGGTAACTCATCAGATGGAAGATGCGTTGCGTCACGGCAATCGACTGATTGTCATGAAAAATGGACAGATCATTCAGGATCAGACTGCTGAAGAAAAATCTAAGATGAAACTGGAAGATTATTATAAATTGTTTGATTAAGAATCTGTATTCATAGTTCAGTACTTCTAAGTCTAGTAAGTCTAGTTTTAGCAAAAACTATTTCTTAACCCAAAGCCGCATTTCACTTGTGAATACAGGTCCTAAAGTCTGGAGCAATCCAGGCTTTTCTTTTCCTTTGAGTGATCTAAAAAATGAAGTATACTATACTTAAATATAGTCATTTGAATTAGTTTTGATACATCGTCACTTTCGGTTTGCCGTACTCTAGTATTGTCTGCACCTCAGTTCCTTATCTGAAAGCTAATTCATTCGACTATTCATAGAGAGGTGGC
This sequence comes from Streptococcus sp. VTCC 12905, assembly GCF_049893385.1. Taxonomy (NCBI): domain Bacteria; kingdom Bacillati; phylum Bacillota; class Bacilli; order Lactobacillales; family Streptococcaceae; genus Streptococcus; species Streptococcus sp. VTCC 12905. Next base: position 17,440 of record NZ_JBMVJC010000013.1, read on the forward strand.
GTCATGGAAAACCTTCTTTTTAATAAACTGGCAGAATTAGGAATTGATTACGAGTTTATTGAGCATCCAGCTGCTTTGACCACAGAAGATGCGGACCGCTTTACAAAAGGATTAGAAGGAGTCCGCACCAAGTCTATGTTTCAGACAAACAAAAAGAAAACAGCTTTCTATTTGTTGATCATGGATGACCAGAAACAGTTAGTTATGGAGCACTTTCGTGATTTGGTTGGAGTCAATCGTATTCGGATGGCCTCCAGTAATAGTTTGATGGAAAAGATGTGCTTGACAGCTGGAGTGGCCTCTATTTTTGGTTTGTTGCATAATGTTGAAAAGGATATTCAAGTCTATTTTGACAAAGAAATTTTAGCTCAACCCATACTAACCTTCCATCCAAATGTGAATACCAAAACAATTTTTGTCAAGACTGAGGATGTTTTATGTTTTGTTGAGAAAATTGGTTTTCATGCCCATATCGTTGAATTGCGAGGAAGTATGAAGTAGTTTGTTTTTCAATTTTTGAGAGTATCTATGGATTTGGTTCGCATGGACGTCATCAAATGGTGACAAAAGAGATTTTGTTACAAATTTATTTATAGGAACTTCGTTGATTTTCAGCGGAGTTTTTGTAAATTTTCTTAAAAAAATGTATAATAGAAACGATAGCTATATAGAAATATGGATTTAGAAATAGTTTTGATGATGGATTTTTCAAACTCATTTCATAAAAATTGAAAATTCGGATATAGCAGACTGTAATTCGACTTGGGAATCCCAAGGACCGTTGGTAAGAAAAATAAAATGGACACCTGTGGGATGTCCAAAAGGAGTAAAGATGAGCACAATTAAAATTATGGCTCTTGGTGGTGTTCGGGAAAATGGGAAAAACCTCTATATTACCGAAGTAAATGAGCATATATTTGTTTTGGATGCGGGTGCAAAGTATCCAGAAAATGAACAACTTGGTGTGGATATTGTCGTTCCGAACTTTGAATATTTGGAAGAAAATAAGCACCGTGTAGCAGGAATTTTTTTATCGCATGGGCATGCGGATGCTATTGGGGCGCTGCCATACCTTCTGGAAAAAGTGAAGGTGCCGGTATTTGGTTCGCATTTGACGATTGAATTAGCAAAATTGCTTGTTAAAAATAATAATGCAACGAAAAAATTCAATGATTTTCATGTGATCAATGAGAAGTCTGAAATAGATTTTGGGGATTCGGTTGTTTCTTTCTTTCAAACAACTCACTCCATTCCTGAAAGCTTGGGAGTGGTGATTAAAACGGATCAAGGCAATATTGTATATACAGGTGATTTTAAATTTGACCAGGCGGCAGATAAATTCTACAAGACTGATTTTAGTCGCTTAGCTGAGATTGGTAATGAGGGAGTTTTAGCGCTCTTGTCTGATTCTGCCAATGCAGACAGCAATGAACAGGGTGCAAGTATGCATGAAGCAAGGGAAGAAATTCTTAATACAATTGCCGATTGGGATGGTCGTATCATTGTTGCAGCAGTTGCCAGCAATATTGTCCGTATCCAACAAATTTTTGATGCTGCGGAAAAAACAGGTCGCCGTATTGTCCTAACGGGTCATGACGTGGAGAACATTGTCCGTACAGCAATTCAACTGAAGAAGTTGCATCTTGTCAGTGAAAAACTACTTGTGAAGCCGAAAGACATTGCGAAGTATGAGGACCATGAGCTCATTATTCTTGAAACAGGTCGTATGGGTGAGCCTTTGAATGGCTTGAGAAAAATGGCTATCGGTAGACACAGGTATGTTGAAATCAAAGATGGAGATTTAGTTTATATTGTTACGACTCCAAGTATTTCAAAAGAAGCTATGGTAGCCCGTGTTGAAAACTTAGTGTACAAAGCTGGTGGTGTTGTACAATCCATTGCGAAGAAATTGCGCGTGTCAGGTCACGGGAATTCTAGAGATCTTCAATTGATGATGAATATCATGAAGCCCAAATATCTTTTCCCAATCCAAGGGGAATACCGTCAATTGGAGGCTCATGCAAAAGCTGCTATTGAAATCGGTATGTACCCAGAGAATATTATCATCGTCAAACGCGGTGATGTGATGTCCTTCGAAGATGGAGACTTTGTTCACAATGGTGCCGTACCTTCTGGTGATGTGATGATTGATGGTAATGCAATTGGGGATGTTGGAAATATTGTTCTGCGTGATCGTAAAATTCTCTCTGAAGACGGCATCTTTATTGTAGCAATTACAGTTAATCGTCGTGAAAAGAAAATTATTTCTAAGGCAAAAGTCAATACCCGTGGATTTGTCTATGTCAAGAAGAGTAAAGATATCTTGCGTGAGTCCTCAGAGTTAGTAAATGCAACAGTTGAAAATTACTTTACAAAAGATAGTTTTGACTGGACAGAGTTGAAAACTGCTGTTCGCGATGACCTCACTAAATTCCTATTTGAACAGACTAAACGTCGCCCAGCTATTTTGCCAGTGATTATGGAAGTTAAATGAGATTAATGAATTTGTGAAGAGCCGAGGATAACTCGGGCTCTTTCCAATAAGGAGAAATATATGGCTATTATGAAAATAGAATATCACTCGGAAGTATTGGATATGTCTAGGCAGGTCAATGTCCTTTATCCAGACCGGAATCAGGTTGAAAATCCAGATGATAAAGACATTCCTGTTTTATATCTCCTACATGGAATGGGAGGGAACCATGACTCCTGGCTCAATCGGTCGACAATTGAACGACTGGTTCGCTATACCAATCTCATTGTTGTTATGGTCAATACAGATAAGGGCTGGTATACCAATACTACTTATGGTATGAATTACTATGACGCCTTTGCGATTGAATTGCCTCAGATTTTGAAACGATTCTTCCCAAATATGTCTGATCAGCGCGAAAAGAACTTTATAGCTGGTTTGTCAATGGGTGGTTATGGTGCTTTTAAATTGGCACTGGGGACAAATCGTTTTTCTTATGCAGCATCTTTGTCAGGAGCTCTCCAGTTTGATTTTGACAATCCCGCCTCAGCGTCCTTAGGAAATATGGCCTACTGGCAGGGAGTTTTTGGGGATATTTCTGACACAAAAAATCCAAATAGCTTGCTAGAGATGGTCAAACAATCGGATAAAAAAACAAAGTTCTATGTCTGGTGTGGGGAAGAAGATTTTCTCTTTGATGGCCATCAAAAGGCGATTGTTGCTTTAAAAAAAGCTGGTTTGGATATTGAAGCAAGTGTTGGTCCAGGCAAACACGAATGGTATTATTGGAACCAGCAGATTGAAAAGGTTTTAACCTGGTTACCAATTGATTTTGAATTGGAAGAAAGATTATCTTAGGTTTTAAGAAAAGATTTAGAAAATTTAGCTATACTGAAAACTATTTCTAGGTAGGGGTATAGTTTATGAATGTTATTAAAAGTATTTTTCTGTGGTGTTGGCGAACGATTTGGGGCTTAGTTTGGTTATCAATGGTGGTCATCGTCTGTGGTTTGGGATTGTTGTTCTATTTTCAAAAAGATGTGGCCCCTCAAATGCTTCAAACATTGGCACAAGAAGTTCAATTGATGGTCAATGGACAATCAGAAGTTTCTTTAGAAGAAGGTGTTGATACCATTAAACACCTCACAACTGATACGGTGAATACAGCTCATCATGGCCGTTGGGAAAGTAATACTGCGACCATTTATATCGAAACTCAGAATCCAACGTTTGTTGCTGCCTATCAGACGGCTATTGCAAATTGGAATGCCACGGGTGCCTTCACATTTGTTGTGACGACTGATCCGGGTCAGGCCGATATTATCGCAACTGAGATGAATGATGGAAATACGCAGGCAGCAGGCGAAGCCAATTCGACAGCGAACTTACTTACGAATTATTATAGTTCAGTAACGGTTCGCTTAAATAGTTATTATTTGTTAAATGAACAATATGGTTATGACATGGACCGGATTGTTCACACAGCTGAACACGAATTGGGGCACGCGATTGGTCTAGACCACAAAGAAAATCAAACCTCTGTCATGGAGTCAGCGGGTTCCAATCATGGTATTCAGCAGGCAGACATTGACGCAGTTGTCCAGCTTTATACTACGTATTGACTGATCATTGAATCATAAAATAAATAAAGGAGTCTATCTTAACATGTTTCGCAATTTATTAAAGCGATATCCTGAGCAAGCTCTGCTATTTCTATATAATGCCGGCATTTTTGCATGGCTGAAGACAAGTGGGCAGTCAATTATGAATCAATTGGGTCTATCATCTGACTGGGTGGAAAAAATTCCTGCCCCGGTGCGTGATTTGGCGGGGAACAGCCTTGCTGGAATGGAATCATTATTGAATTCCTCTGCATGGGGATGGTTGATTGTCTCTATGATATTGCTAGTCATCATTCGATTTGTGAAAGGCTTGATTAAGTTTATGATCATGGTCATCATTATTGTTGGTGGTCTTTACCTGCTTTGGCAGAATAAGGAACTACTGAATGGCTTAGGTTAGAAAATGTGAGAATAAGGTGAAAAACAGCAACTGAAAAGTCGCTGTTTTTTGCGGAATTTAGAAATAGGATACCGCACGACGATACTAATTTGTGGTACAATATTTTTATGATTATACTAAGCGGAAACAAGATTGAGCGCTCCTTTGCGGGCGAAGTTTTATTTAACAATATCAACATTCAAGTAGATGAACGGGATCGGATTGCCCTTGTCGGAAAAAATGGAGCAGGCAAGTCCACCTTGCTAAAAATCCTTGTCGGAGAAGAAGCAGCAACTAGCGGTGAGATCTCTACCAAACGGGATCTATCCCTTTCTTATCTGGCGCAGGACAGTCGATTCCAGTCGGAAAATACCATTTACGATGAGATGCTCCATGTCTTTGACGACTTGCGGACGACAGAAAAACGTCTACGTGGTATGGAAGAGCAGATGGGCAGTTTGTCTGGTAGTGAACTTGAACAGTTGATGAAGACCTACGATAGCTTGTCAGAAGAATTTCGTCTGGCTGGTGGTTTTAACTATGAGGCAGACATCCGTGCTATTTTGAATGGTTTTAAGTTTGACCAGACCATGTGGGATATGAAAATCTCTGAGCTATCTGGGGGGCAGAATACTCGTCTTGCACTGGCAAAAATGTTGCTTGAAAGCCCAGAATTATTGGTGCTGGATGAGCCAACCAACCACCTGGACATTGACACGATTGCCTGGCTGGAAAACTACCTAGTGCATTACAAAGGAGCCTTGATTATTGTCAGCCATGACCGCTATTTCTTAGATAAGGTAGCAACTGTCACTCTGGATTTGACCAAGCATTCCTTGGATCGTTATGTGGGGAATTATTCTCAGTTTGTTGAGCTAAAAGAACAGAAGCTGCAGACCGAGTTGCAAAACTATGAGAAACAACGAAAGGAAATTGCCAAGTTAGAAGACTTTGTCCAAAAAAATATCGTTCGAGCTTCGACCACCAAGCGTGCCCAGGCTAGACGCAAGCAGTTGGAAAAAATGGAGAGACTGGACAAGCCAACAACTGGTAAAAAATCTGCTAATATGACCTTCCACTCGGATAAGACTTCTGGCAATATCGTCTTGACAGTGGAAAATGCTGCGGTGGGTTACGATGGAGAAATACTTTCTCAGCCTATTTCCATTGACCAAAGAAAGCTGGATGCCATTGCCATTGTCGGCCCGAATGGAATCGGAAAAACAACCCTGCTCAAATCCATCATCGGGGCTCTGCCATTTATCAAAGGGGAAGCCAAGCTAGGTGCCAATGTGGAAGTGGGCTACTACGACCAGACTCAGTCGGCCCTGACGCCTTCCAACACTGTCTTGGAGGAGCTCTGGTCAGCCTTTCCGACTACACCTGAAGTGGAAATCCGCAATCGCCTTGGAGCTTTCCTTTTCTCAGGTGACGATGTCAAAAAGTCTGTCTCTATGCTATCTGGTGGGGAAAAAGCCCGCCTGCTCCTCGCCAAGCTGTCCATGGAAAACAACAACTTCCTCATCCTTGATGAGCCGACAAACCACTTGGATATTGACAGCAAGGAGGTCCTGGAAAATGCCCTCATCGACTTTGACGGTACCCTGCTTTTTGTCAGCCACGACCGCTATTTCATCAACCGCGTCGCCACCAAGGTGCTGGAAATCTCGGAAACTGGATCCACACTCTATTTGGGCGACTATGATTATTATTTGGAGAAAAAAGCAGAGCTGGAAGCAGAAGCCCAGCCTGACCAGATAGAAACGGCTAACCAATCAGTCGGAGCCATGGACTACCAAGCCCAAAAGGAGAATCTAAAAGAGCAACGCAAATTGGCCCGTCGCATCGAGCAAATCGAGGTAGAAATTGAGAATATCGAAAACCGTCTGAGTGAGCTCAACCAAGCCATGCTAGAAACCAATGACATTGATTCGCTGACCGATTACCAAAAAGAAATCGACCAACTGACAAACCAACAAGAAAGCCTCATGGAAGAATGGGAAGACTTATCCGATCAGTTAGGCTAGATTGACAGGAAATTGACACTAGCCTAATGCCTTGATAGAACAGGCTTGCAAGCAGGACTTGCGGAGTTAGCAAGTCCACCTTTCGCTAAAAAAGTCCAGAGCAAGCCAGCCATTCTTGGAAAACATCGACCGACAAGCTAAGATAAGTATAGAGATTAGCATCACTTCTCGAAGTTGGTGTCAACATCTCAGCGCAGTGGTTGATTGGCAGATTTGTTCGTGTTGCACACTTCAAATCTGACCTAACGAATGTTGCGAACTTTGTTCGCTTTATTCCCAACCTCAAACTGTCTCCCAGACAGTTTGAGCTGTGCGGGGGCGGGAGTAAAACGGTCTGGGGATAGACCGTTTTAGCTCAACAACTAGAAATAAAGACTTGTTGACGAACTCTTTTTCATTTTTCGAGTTCTGTCCCGCTCCCGAAAAGGAGAAAGAAATGAACTTTGGACAACAAATCAAAGACTTACGCAAGAAGGAAGGCTTGACCCAAGAACAGTTTACCCTCAAACTCAATGTGAGACGGCAGGCTATTTCCAAGATCAACTTATCTTAGGAGGAACTGCCATGAACAATATGACAGAAAAACTAGTCAAGGACGGTCGCGAAGGCCGTCGTACCCAGATGCACCTGACCATTACCATTATCGGAAGCTTTCTCATGGTTTTAGGACTTGTCTGCTTTATCATCAAGGCCAATTCCGTCGAATATGTCGATTCCAATGGCATTCTACACGAAAACTTCTACCTGCTCCCAATTGGCTACTTGCTAGTCATTTACAGGAGCCGTTGCCTCGCTCCTATCAGGACTAGCCCTGCACCTCTTTAGAAAAGAAAATACTTAACATGACCAAACACCCACGTTTTAGCAATAGCGACCAATTTTTCGCCTGTCCACATTGTGGGCAGGCTCTTGGTCTTGACCAGAACATTCTTCGCTGTCCCAACCGTCATACTTTTGACATTGCCAAGCAGGGCTATGTCAATCTGGCCCCTCAAGTCAAGCAGTCTGCCAACTACCACAAGTCTAGCTTTGAAAATCGCCAGGCCTTTTTAGAGGCAGGCTATTACAATCATCTCTATGAGGCTTTGGAGGGAAAAATAGCAGAGCTGGGCTTGCGGTCTGTCTTGGACATCGGCTGTGGAGAGGGCTTTTATTCTCGCAAATTAGCCGAGAAAATGGACTTGGACATTCTTGCTTTTGATATTTCTAAGGATTCCATTCTCTTGGCAGCAAGGACAGACAGCACCAAGTCGGTCAAATGGTTTGTCGGTGACTTGACCAAGTTACCTATTCAAGATCAAGCAATTGAAGGGATTTTGGATATCTTTTCTCCAGCCAATTATCAGGAATTTGCCAGAGTGCTGAAAGCTGGTGGGGCTATTCTCAAACTAGTCCCAGGCCCCAATCACCTCAAGGAGCTCCGCCATTTAGCCAAAGACCAACTCCGCAAGGAGTCCTATGATAACCGTGATATAGTGGAGCATTTTAAGGCTTATGTGGGACAGGTTGAAGAGGTCTTTGTCAGTCGTACCCTGCCGATTTCTGTCGATCATGCTCAAGTATTGGCAGATATGACCCCCCTCTTTTTCCAAGTGGACCAGTCTAGGCTGGATTTAAAGCAGTTGACTGAAATTACCATTGAAGGTGAGCTCTTGGTTGGCTGGAAGTGAACGAAAGGATGATTGTGAAGTTCTATGATAACAGTGGAAGAGATGTTAACTCAATTATCGCCAAATCAAAAGGTCAATTATGACAAGGTTTTTCAGAAAATGGCAGCATCATGGCGGTCATCTGGAATTCGTCCCAAGATTCTCATGCATGTTTGTTGCGCGCCATGTTCTACTTTTACGCTGGAATATTTGACACAATATGTGGATGTTACCATCTATTTTGCCAATTCCAATATTCATCCAAAGGCGGAATACCAACGGCGAGCAGCTGTGACTGCCCAGTTTGTCAGTGATTTCAACCAGTAAACAGGTCAAACTGTGGGGTATTTGGAAGCTGACTATAGCCCTCAGGAATTTTTCAAAAAAACCCAGCATCTGGCTAATGAGCCAGACGGGGGAGACCGTTGCAAGGTATGTTATGGTTATCGTTTGGACAAGACTGCTGAAAAGGCGGTTGAGCTTAGTTTTGACTACTTTGGTTCTGCATTGACAATCAGTCCACATAAGAATGCGCAAACCATCAATGCTGTTGGAATTGAGGTACAGAAGCTGTACGATGTCCAGTATCTTCCGAGTGATTTCAAGAAAAATGGTGGTTACCAGCGATCGGTTCAGATGTGTCAACAATATGATATTTATCGCCAGTGCTACTGTGGCTGTGTTTATGGGGCACATGCCCAAGGTGTCAATCTTATTCAGGTAAAAAAAAGAAGCCTTGGAATTTTTTAAAACAGCATAGAGACTACTCCCATATCCCTTTTAAGGTGTTGGAGAAGGAGTGAAAATACACCATTTTATTAATGGTTAAAAAGTGCACATTAACTGTGTATTTAATGCATTGTTAATATGAATTTTTCAGTTTCATCCAAAAATAGCTAGTCGGCTCCACACCAGAAGCACAGGCAGAGCTGACAGCTTTTCTTGAAAAGTGGGAATAGTTGGTTTTAAATAGTAATCTATAAATTTTTCTTCAATTCAATTTGAGGTAAATTCAAAGAAGTGTTTCTTGCTGTGTTCTGATTCTTATGCTAGACTGTCATAGTAGAAAAGGAGTTATGATGAAACAGAAATTATCACTTATTGGTTTATTGCTCGTGATTATTTTGACAGTTGTTCTTTCATTAGTCAATCGTCAAGACGTTATTGTCCATTATTTGTTCGGTCAATTTCGTATGCCTTTGATTTTGGTAATAATTGGTTCGCTTCTCATTGGAATAGTCATCCAATACTTAATAGGCTTAACCAAAAATCTTTCGTTAAAGAGTGAAATCAAGAATTTGAAAAAAGAGTTAACAGAATTACCTGCACTACAAAACAAAGAAAATACAGACTCACATAAATAGAGTGAATCGAATGTGGCCAGTATATCAGCTTGCATTTGAACATAGTTTGAGGAGAATTCATGTTTACAAAAGAATTTGGTTTGATGTTGTACGTAGAAGACGTTGCTACTGAGAAGGCTTTTTGGAAAGCAGCTGGCTTTACGATTTTGAATGAAGCTGAAATGATGGGCTTTGAAACATTCGACATGAAACCCCATGCTGAAGCATCTACAACTATTACAGTCTATGCAAAAGAATTTATTCGTCAAGTATCGCCTGAAGTCGTTGACATGACACCAAGTGTGTTATTTGAGTCAAATGACATTCAAGCATTGCAAGAGCGAATAGCTGCTTTGACGGATACATGTAGCCCAGTGAATGCTGAGCCATTCCCTAACTTCAATTTTACTAGCCCAAGCAGACACTATTTTGCTGTAAAAGGCTAATCGTGTTCATATGATTTGTGTACAAATACTTCTAGAGTAGAAGGTGGATTCTATCCACTCGCAATTCTAGGAGTATTTTTTTGTTTGGTTAGAAGTTTGAAAATTTCCTGAAAATATCAGAATCATCATTCAATTAAAGTTAATATGAAACTTCGAATGTTCATCATTAAATATTTTTTGTATTTTTATGCAATGAAATATTGACAATTGTATAAAAATGCGATAAACTAGTCAGCATAATTACTATTGGGGGTATGGAATGAAAGTTTCGATTGTTGGTGTTACTGGATATAGTGGACTGGAATTGCTTAGAATATTGAAAAATCATCCGCATGTCGATGTTGTTTCTGTCCATGCCAGTAAAGAAGTTGGCCAAAGAATATCGTATATTTATCCACATGTAACGGATGTTTTCGATCACCTTATCGAGGAGTTTAATGCAGAACGTATCATGGAAATTGCTGATTTAGTATTTTTTGCAACTCCCAGTGGGATTTCCAAAGATTTAGCTACTGTCTTCGTTCAAAATCAATTTCCAGTCATCGATTTGTCAGGGGATCATCGTTTACCTGCGAAAACCTATAAACAATGGTATGGAAAGGAACCAGCTAGTGAGGAAGTGATTGCACAGTTTTCTTACGGACTAACAGAATTTTCTAATTTGACCTCACAAAAATTTGTGGCAAATCCAGGTTGTTATGCGACTGCCACGGAGTTAGCATTGATTCCTTTATTACAGAAGAAAATGGTGGATCCAAGTAGTGTGATTGTTGATGCCAAGAGCGGTTTGAGTGGTGCTGGTAAAGTTCCAACCTCAGCAAGTCATTTTGTTCATATTCAGGGGAATTATGTGACTTATAAACTAAATAAGCACCAGCATATTCCTGAAATTGTTCAAATGCTTCAACAATTCGATGAGCGAGTGGAGCATATTCAATTTTCAACGTCACTTTTGCCTCTTTCTCGTGGAATTGTCGCTACTGCATATTTGAAATTGGAAAATGAGTTGAGTGAGGAAGCCTTGTTTGAGATCTATCAAGAGGCATATCAAGATAAACCCTTTGTACGTGTCCGACGACACTTACCTGATTTACATCATGTGATTGGATCAAATTATACAGATATTGGTTTTGCTTACAACCCCACAACAGGAATTTTAACGGTTGTAGCAGTCTTGGATAATTTGATAAAAGGTGCAGCTGGACAAGCTGTTCAAAATATGAATCAATTATTTGGCTTTGAAGAAACAGCTGGTCTGCTCAATTTACCAACGTTTATCTAGAAAGGATTGAAAATGAAGATTATTGATGGCACGATTGCGAGTCCCAAAGGTTTTACAGCTGATGGAGTCCACGCAGGTTTTAAGAAAGAAAAACTAGATTTTGGCTGGATTGTTTCCAAAGTTCCTGCCAGCGTTGCAGGTGTTTATACAACCAATAAAGTTATAGCAGCCCCGCTACTTGTTACCAAACAATCAATAGCGACTAAGCAACAGATGCAAGCAATTGTAGTAAACTCTGGTGTTGCAAACTCCTGTACTGGTCAAAAAGGCTTTGAAGATGCCTTGTTTATGCAAGAAGCAAGTGCAAACCAACTGGGGATTGAGAAGGATTTAGTTGGGATTGCTTCAACTGGTGTGATTGGGGAATTTTTACCTCGCCAGACTGTTGCATCAGGTTTAAAGCAGCTAGACCTAGATGGTCATGCGGAACAGTTTGCTCAAGCTATTTTAACGACAGATACTGGAACCAAAACCATCACAGTTCAAGAAGAGATTTTTGGTTCTACGGTGACCATGTCTGGTGTTGCCAAGGGATCAGGTATGATTCACCCCAATATGGCAACCATGTTAGCCTTCATTACTTGCGATGCATCTATTTCAAGTTCGCTTCTGCAAAAAGCTCTGAGTGAAGAGGTCGAAACGAGTTTTAACCAGATTACAGTGGACGGGGATACTTCTACCAATGACATGGTCTTGGTCCTTGCGAATGGTTGTGCTACGTCCGCAGAAATTCAGGAAGGCTCACAAGAGTATGCGCAGTTTGTTTCCATGTTGCATCTTGTGATGACAGAATTAGCTAAAATGATTGCCAAAGATGGCGAGGGAGCAACCAAATTAATTCAAGTAGATGTGACTGGAGCCACGACTCCACTTGCTGCACGGATGGTGGCTAAGAGTATAGTAGGCTCAAGTTTAGTCAAAACAGCCATATTTGGTGAGGATGCAAACTGGGGTAGAATTATTGCTGCAATTGGTTATGCAGGTGTTGAGATTGATCCTACCGCAATTGATATTGAGCTATGTGGTATTCCAGTCATGGTAGACTCAAGTCCTTTGTCGTTTGATAGCCAGCAAATGCAAGAGGTTCTCAAAGGAAACACTATTGACATCCAAGTTCATCTAAAGATGGGATCGGCCAGCGGACGTGCTTGGGGATGCGATTTATCCTATGACTATGTAAAAATTAATGCTTTGTATCGGACCTAATTAGTGAGGTGTAATATGAAAAACAGTATCGTTATAAAAATTGGTGGATTGGCCAGTCAACAACTATCTCAGAGTTGCGTGAAGCAAATCAAACAGTGGCACAAAGAAGGTAAACAGATTGTTGTTGTGCACGGTGGTGGCTTTGCGATTGATAAATTAATGGCAGAGCAACATCTCTCAGTCGAGAAGATTGATGGTCTACGTGTGACGAGCAAAGATGTGATGAAATTAGTAGAATATAGCCAATTTCAAATCGTTGGCCCAAGCATCACCAGTAGCTTAAACAATGCAGGATGCGATAGTATTCAAATCAAATCAAGTCTTGGAAAAATAATCGAGGCTGATTATTTGAATCAAGAAAAGTATGGCTTTGTGGGTCAGATTAAAAAGGTCCATACACAGCCATTAGAAGCGATTATGTCAGAAGGTATGATACCAGTGATTGGCTCAATGGGTGTTTGTGATGAACAATTGTTAAATATCAATGCAGACTACGTAGCCACAGCAATAGCGGTTGCCTTAAAAGCAGAACGATTGATATTAATGACAGATGTACCTGGTGTGAAAGAAGATGGTGCAATCCTTCCAACTTTAAATACTACTCAAATTGAAGAAAAAATCCAATCGGGGATTATTACTGGTGGAATGATTCCAAAAATAAAAGGAGCCAGTCAAACGGTTCAAGCGGGGGTTGAGACAGTACTCATCAGTGACAATCTGAGCAGGGGCACCTTGATTTGTCTAGCTTAGGAGGTTCTATGACAAAACTATTTCAAAATTATAAACGTGAATCCATTGAATTTATCAAAGCAGCTGACAATTACTTGGTGGATAAGGAAGGAAATTTCTATCTGGACTTCTCTTCTGGAATTGGGGTCACAAATTTAGGTTTCCATAAGCAAGTCAAGCAAGCAGTCTCGGAGCAATTGGAAGCCATTTGGCATAGTCCAAATCTCTATCAAAATAGTCTCCAAGAACAAGTCGCAGACTTATTGATTGGGGATGAAGATTATTTGGCATTTTTCTGCAATAGTGGAGCAGAGAGCAATGAAGCTGCCATAAAATTAGCTCGTAAATTCTCAGGTAAATCGGACATTATTACTTTTAAACAATCCTTCCATGGAAGAACCTTTGGTGCGATGTCAGCTACAGGGCAAGAAAAAATACAACTTGGTTTTGGACCACTTGTTGAAGGATTTCACTATGCGATTTACAATGATCTAGAGTCTGTAAAACAATTGGTCACCGAAAACACTGCAGCTGTTATGTTAGAATTGGTTCAAGGTGAGGGAGGAGTCATTCCGGCTGAGAAGGATTTTGTTGCGGAATTAGCCCACTATTGTAAAGAGCAAGGCCTCCTCCTTATTGTCGATGAAGTACAAACAGGAATTGGGCGAACTGGATCGCTTTTTGCATATCAGCAATACGGTATTTCACCAGATATTGTTACCTTGGCCAAAGGCTTGGCCAATGGTCTACCCGTTGGAGCCATGCTTGGAAAGTCAGCTCTAGGTACGGCCTTTACCTACGGTAGTCATGGTACGACTTTTGGGGGCAATAAACTAGTACTATCCAGTAGTAAGGCAGTGTTGGAAATCCTGACCGAAGATTTTCTTGCCAAAGTTCATGTTAAGGCTAGCTACTTACAAGATCAATTGACAAAACAGCTTGGTAACTTACCAACAGTAGTAGCCATCCGCGGGCTTGGTTTGATGCTGGGAATCCAAGTTACTGGTGATTTGGGCACAATAGTCACACAGGCACGTAAGAATGGTCTAATCGTCTTGACGGCTGGAAGTGATGTGATTCGTCTCTTACCCCCATTAACCATTACAGAAGAGGAGATAGAAAGGGCCGTTTCTATTTTAGCCGAGTGTTTATCTTAAAAAATTGTCTGGAAGAATGAGAAAAGAAAACACGAAGTATTTTCAATTATTTTTACAAAACATTGAAATCGTTTTCGCTTTTGTGTTATAATGAATCCATAGGAAACTAAGGAGGTATCTCATGTCTGTTAAAGATTTTATGACTCGAAAGGTTGTTTACATTTCTCCAGATACAACGATTGCTCATGCTGCTGATCTCATGCGTGAACAGGATTTGCACCGTCTGCCTGTCATTGAAAATGATAAATTGGTCGGCTTGGTGACTGAGGGAACTATTGCAGAGGCAAGTCCTTCTAAAGCTACTAGTTTATCTATCTATGAGATGAACTATCTACTCAATAAAACCAAGGTCAAGGATGTCATGATCAAGGATGTGATCACTGTTTCAGCTTATGCCAGTCTTGAAGATGCTACCTATTTGATGTACAAAAATAAAGTGGGTATTCTTCCTGTCGTTGACAATGAGCAATTATATGGTGTGATTACCGATCGCGATATATTTGCTGCATTTTTACAAGTCTCTGGTTACGGTGAAGAAGGAGTTCGTGCTCGTTTCATCGTCGACAATAAAGCTGGGGAATTGGAAAAAATTATTCGTCTGGTTTCGGACAAAGAATATAATATCGTCTCAACTGTACAAATTGCTACTAAATCAGGAAAAGTAGTCATCGAAGTACAAATTGAAGGGAAGGTTGATCTAGAAGAAGTTCGGTCACTCTTTGAAGATGCAGGAATTGAAGTTGACAGCCTCGTCCCAACAGCCGCAAAAAATATCTAAAGGTCAAGATTTTTCTTGGCTTTTTCTTTTTGTATTTTTCTAGTATTTTAGAGGAATGTGATATAATAGTGTATATCATGTATGAGGAGGCTCTATGGGGAACAAATATAGAAATTACCATAGACATGGGAAGAAAAATTCGGGCATTACAATATTATTGGTGTTACTTGCTATCAGTTTTATCATGAGTTTTTGGTATATATTACTGCCACTAGGACTCTTGATTGGCTATGTGTATAAACGAGATGACATCCACAGATTCTTGAATAGTGACCAAATAAAACGAATACAAACCTTGATATTTTCAATTCGTTCTGGCTATGAAAAACACCAAGAGTTGTTAGCAGAAAAGGGAGAGAATCAGTCAGTCCTGCAGTTGCGTAAACGCCTGCTAGGTCAATTGTTCGAACTGGATCAACTGTATCAAAAGGTTGGAAAATACCTTGACGCTTATGCAAGCAAAGAAGCTGTTGACACCTTGCAACTGAAATACCAGTTGAAATTACCAGAAACTAAGGTAGAAAAAGAAACGAGTGAACAGGTTTCACCTAGTGGTGGTAAGGTAATGGATGAAAAAGCAATGATTTCAGAAATTGCGCCAGAGATTTTAGAAACCTATTGCAATATCCAAAGAGACAATCTTGTTATTCTTGAAAAGCTAGAAAATACAAGCGATAAAAAGGAAGAGTTGACAGCTATTCATGAGGCCAATATGCAACGGTTTAACGATATTCTACAAGGATATGTGAAAATAAAACGATCTCCAAAGGATTTTTTCAACGCTGAAGAACGCTTGGCACAGGCAAAATTGGCCATGGAAAGTTTCGATAAGGATTTGGACAATACCATTAAGCAATTTAATGAAGCTGATATGAAAGACTTTGAAGTCAGTCTACGTATGATGAAAAGGGAAGGGGAGTAAAGAAGATGTCAGGATTTAATTTTGATATTGATCAGATTGCAAGCAATAGTTTGAATGTAAAAGATAAGACGACAGAAATCATCCAAGCTACGCCTGCAGGAGATAGTCAAAAAGTATCGTTTTTGGCTCAATTAACGCCAGAGCAACAGACGGGTATTCGTGCAAAAGCACCTCAGTTGGTTGATAATTTCTTGGCTAATCAAAATGCGCTCTTGGATTTTGGTAAGGAAGCAGTAGAAGAAGTCAATGCTACGGTCAATCACATTTTGTCAGAACAAAAGAAGATTGAAATTCCACAGGTAGATGAACTGTTGGCCAATACCAATCGTGAATTGAATGGATTTGTAGCGAAATATAAAGATATTTCCACTTCGGTGGAATTGGAAAAGAAACCTGGTTTCTTCCAACGCTTGTTCAAACAAGCCAAGAATGATTTACAGGAATTCTACTTTGATTCTCAGACAATTGAAAAGAAAATGGATAGCATGGCAGCCAGTGTGGTCAAGCAGGAAGAAGTGTTGGCACGTAATATTGTCTCTGCTGAGCTTTTGATTGAAAATAATACCAAGTCGATAGAGAATTTAGTCGGAGTTATCGCCTTTATTGAAGCGACTGGTCAGGAAGCGGCTGAACGAGCGAAACAAGCACAAGAACAGATTGCGAACCTAGCACCGACTACTGTTGAGTATCAAGTTGCTTCTGAGAAATTGGCGCGCGTGACCGAAGTGGCAAATATCCTTGAACAGCAGCATTCTGAATATATGAGCCGTTTGTATGTTGCTTGGACAACGACTCCCCAAATGCGCAACCTAGTAAAAGTATCGTCAGATATGAAACAGCGCTTAGGAATGTTGCGTCGCAATACCATTCCTACAATGAAACTGTCCATCGCACAGTTGGGTATCATGCAACAATCTATCAAGTCAAGTCAAACGGCAGATGCGATTGTCAATGCTAATAATGCGGCACTTCAAATGCTAGCGGATACATCAAAAGAAGCTATTCCAATGATGGAACGTATAGCCCAAAATCCGACCCTTTCAGTAGCATCAGTTACCAAATTAGCAGAAAGTTTGGTTGCCCAAAATAATGGTATCATCGCAGCTATTGATGAAGGACGTCAGAAACGTCGTGAGTTGGAGGCAGCTATCGTACGTTCTGCTGAGACCATCAATGACTCAGTGAAATTACGCGACCAAAAAATTATTGCAGCCTTGTTAGACCAAGGAAAAGAAGCACAAACAGAGGCAGAGCAACCACTGGAAAACCCACAATAAGAACCAAATATCGTTTGTGTGATGACTCAACTTCTAATTAACAATTTGAAGTTAGCCTAGAGAATATAAAACACATAGTACCACATTATACCGAATGTAGTGCCGTGTGTTTTTATTTGTAGTAAAATGGCTGGAAAGAATGATATTGTGCCCAAATGTTTACAAAAGTTACCTCTTTTTGATTGGCTTAGTTATATATACTTGCTATTATAAATTTATAAAGTTGCATTCAGAATTCACTTACATTACATTTAATAATCCATCATTTTTTATAATTGACTAATTACAAGAAGGATATCGTATTTTCGTATGAAATCTGATTTCTTCAATATTTGTCTAGCTATCAGTTGCTCTTTTTTAGCGATTATCTTGTCCATTGACTCATACCTATCTCACGATAAAGAATATTTGAGACCTCTGTCTTACATTGTAATTATATCTCATATCTTTTTCTTAATCGTCACTAAAATATCTGAAAAAAGAAGTAAGTAAGGATTGATTAAAATGAATATTGCACTTATTACCCTATCGCTCGGTGGTTAGGAAGAGCCACAGTATATTTATTTTATAGAAAAGTCTTAGCATAAAGTTAGTAAAAAACACATGAAATCTTTGTTGCTACAAGCATTGATTTCATGTGTTTTTTTTACTAACAATTTTTAACTTATGTTGTTTTATTAATCACGTTGCAGAGGTTGTCTATTCTTATCTAAAGTAAACCCTTCGCCAAGTACCTCATGTGCGTCAGTAATGGTGATAAAGGCATGCGGATCTATTTGATGAATCAGCTCTTTCATTTCTTGTAACTGACTTTTATAGATTACAGAATAAATCATATTGATATTGGTTTTGCTATAAAAGCCTTGCGCCTTTATGAAGGTGATACCACGTTCGATTTTTTGGTCAATCGCTTGCGCAAGCTCTTCTGATTTCTCAGAAACAATCATAACACCCTTGCTACCATATCCACCATCTGCTACCATATCTATCATTTTAGAAGCGATACCAACCATCATAAGTGTGTATAATACCAGACGAATATCTTGGAAAATAAGGACAATCAGTGTTAACACAATGGTATCAATTGCGAAAATAATTTGGCCAATAGAATAGGGGAGGTATTTGTGACCAATACGTGCAACAATATCACTACCACCAGTTGTCCCACCAGAGCGGAAAATAATGCCCAGACCAATTCCAATGAGCAACCCCCCAAGGATGCTTACAAGGATTAGGTCTTCGTGTAAATCAATTGCAAATGGAACCTTTTCAAATAAGGCTAACCAAACGGTTACACTAAGGGTTCCAAGAATGCTCAGATAGAATGTTTTTCGTCCCAGAATTTTCCAACCAATGATGAATAAGGGTATATTGATGACAATGTTCATTACCCAAGGCTGTACCTTAAAAAGATAGTAAACAATCAAACTTAATCCTGTCGCACCGCCTTCAAATAAATGGTTAGGCATGATCAGATAGTTCAAACCAAAGGCAAATAAACCAGCACCGAATACAATCAACAGAATATTTCTGAAACGTAGCATACTTTTTCCCTCTCCTTAGAAATCTATATTGACATTGTACGGTATTTGGTGAAGAAATACAAGTCAATTTTCAAGTGCTTTTTTGGCTAGATTTTGGTAAAATAAAAAGAACCATGAATGAGCAAATCGAAAGGTAGAGACAGTGAAACAAGGAATGTTTATTACATTTGAAGGTCCGGATGGAGCTGGTAAGACTACGGTATTACGTGAATTATTACCAGATTTACAAGAGCTGGGACCTGAAGTGGTGACAACGAGAGAGCCAGGAGGTGTAGCCATTGCAGAGGAGATTCGTAATATAATTCTCAATCCTTCAAATACCGAAATGGATGACAAAACGGAGCTGTTATTGTTTATTGCAGCTCGACGTCAGCATTTAAAAGAGAAGATATTGCCACCATTGGCTCAAGGAAAATTACTATTGATTGACCGTTTTATTGATTCTTCAATTGCATATCAAGGTTTTGGTCGTGGTCTCAATGTGGCTGATATCAACTGGCTCAATCAATTTGCCACTGAGGGATTAAAACCTGATTTGACCCTTTATTTTGATATTGATACAGAAGAAGGATTGGCACGAATTGCCCTCAATGCGGATCGTGATGTGGACCGCTTAGATATGGAAAAGGCAGATATGCATCGTCGAGTACGTCAAGGCTATCTCAGCTTATTGGAACAAGAACCTGAGCGATTTGTAAAAATTGATGCCAGTCAACCGTTGGAAGCAGTCGTTGCGGATGCTCTGGCGGTCATTAAGAAACGGTTTTCGGAAAGAGTATGAATATTCAGGAACTAAAAGATCTTCAACCACTAGTTTATCAGCAATTTGTCACGATTCTAGAACAAGGTCGTTTGGCACATGCTTATCTATTTTCAGGTGATTTTGCGAGCTTTGAAATGGCCCTTTTTCTAAGTCAAGCTTTATTTTGCCAAGAAAAAGTTGGTGTCCTTCCTTGTGGAAAGTGTCGCTCTTGTCGGTTGATTGAATCAAATGATTTTTCGGATGTGACCATTGTGGCGCCTCAAGGTAATTTCATTAAAACAGATACGATACGGGAGTTGGTCAAGAACTTCTCTCAGTCTGGTTTTGAATCTAGCCAGCAAGTATTTATCATACGTGATGCTGAGAAAATGCATGTGAATGCCGCTAATTCTCTGCTCAAAGTTATTGAAGAGCCTCAGTCGACGATCCATATTTTTCTTTTGACCAATCAAGAAGAAGCTGTTCTACCAACCATAAAGAGTCGTACCCAAATTATCTCATTTCCCCAAAATCTTCCATATTTAGAGAGAATTCTAGAGGAAGAAGGCTTATTGAAAACACAAGCGAGTCTTATCGCACGACTGGTTTCTAGTCAAGAGGAGGCGAAAAGGCTGGCTACAAACAAATCGTTTATTGACTTGCTGGATCAAGCGAAAAAGTTTACAGAATTGCTTTTAACTGATTCTAACCGCGCTTATTTACAAGTAGGAGTGCTGGTTTCTTTAGCGGTGGAAAAAGCAGAGCAGGGGCGCTTGTTTGATGTGTTGAGCTTGTTACTTGCAGAAAGATTAACAGAGATGATAGCTCGTGAAAAAATGGACGCAGTCCTGAAAGCCAAGAAAATGTGGCAGGCAAATGTCAGTCTGCAAAACTGTTTAGAATACCTTACCATGTAAAGCGAATCAGTGAAAGGACAGGAATGGATAAAAAAGAACTATTTGATGCACTTGATGATTTTTCACAAAATTTATTGACAACCTTGGCTGATGTGGACGCCATTAAAAAACATCTTCAAAGTGTTATTGATGAAAATACACGATTACGCTTGGAAAATTCTAAGTTGCGTGAGCGTTTGGAGAAAGAAGATAAGATAGGACACAAGCCTTCAAACTTTGGTAAGGAGAATTTGGAGAATATCTATGAGGATGGTTTCCATATCTGTACGTATGAATACGGCAAACGTAGAGATAATGATGAGCCATGTATGTTCTGTATTGAATTATTGAATCGAGATTAGAATGAAACTACAAAAATCATTTAAGGGACAGTCGCCCTTCGGGAGCCTCTATCTGGTCCCCACTCCGATTGGAAACTTGCAGGATATGACCTTTAGAGCCATTCAGACCTTGAAAGAAGTTGATGTCATTGCGTCGGAAGATACCAGGAACACAGGTTTACTTCTCAAACATTTTGAGATTGATACCAAGCAGACCTCCTTTCATGAACACAATGCTCATGATAAAATTCCTGTCTTGCTCGATTGGCTCAAATCTGGTCAATCAATTGCTCAAGTATCTGACGCTGGCTTGCCTTCCATATCAGATCCTGGTCACGATTTAGTGCGTGCAGCAATTGAAGAAAATATTCCTGTAATTTCCCTACCAGGTGCTTCTGCAGGGATTACAGCTCTCATCGCATCTGGATTAGCCCCACAACCACATATTTTCTATGGTTTTTTACCGAGGAAAGCAGGACAACAAAAGGAATTTTTTCAAGAAAAAAGAGCCTATCCAGAGACTCAGATTTTCTATGAATCGCCTTACCGTGTGGCTGATACCTTGGAAAATATGTTGTCGGTTTATGGTGATCGTCAGGCTACGATTGTTCGGGAGTTAACCAAGCTGTTTGAAGAATACCAAAGAGGTTCAATCTCAGAACTCCTCGCGTATCTTGAAGAAAACCCGCTTAAGGGAGAATGCATGATAATTGTAGCAGGAGCTGGTGAAGAAGACCGCCCATCAGCTGAAGAAGTGGATTTAAAAGCTGAGATAGAAAAGGAAATTGCAGGAGGTCGGAAACCCAATCAGGCCATCAAAGAAGTAGCCAAACGTTACCAACTAAAAAAACAAGAAGTATACGATATCTATCATGGACTAGGCTGATGCCTAGTTTTTTATTGTATTGATATTTGAATTCGCTTTGATACGTCGTCACTTTCAGCTTGTCATATTTCAACCTAGAACATTCTAGTAAGCTGTATCTCATTTCCTTGTCTGAAAGCTCTTCATTCAACAATGCGTTTTTTAAGCATAAAAAACAGCCTAAAAACCATTTTTAAAATGAATTCTAGGCTGTTTATGCAGTTGTATGTGGTGTCAAACTCAGCTTAATTTCATCAATAAAAGAGGAAGTAATATCTGTGATATTCTTCTTTTTATTTGTCACGTAACCCAAAGTATGGGTTGGACTATTCTTTAAAGGAATGAGGACAATTTGTTCCTTGATAAAACTATTTACAATTCCGAGACCTGAGGCATAGGCATTGCTTGCACATAGTAGATTCATTACAGTACCTCTGTCATTACTATAAATGATTGTTTGATTTTTATGGATTTCAAGAGGATCCTCATCAAAAGTGATGCCCGATTTATCCTGTCGGAATCGTACTTGCTGATAGCCAACTAAATCTTCCTCAGATATTTCAGATAGTTGAGCTAGCGGGTGCTGTTTCCCTAAAAACACACGTGTAGGAAAATCTCCTAATGAAGTAAATTCTAAATCTTGATTTTGGATGGACCGCTCTAGGATATCTTTATTCTCTTGATTGATAAAGATAATTCCTACATCTGATTCGAAATTTGCAACACTCTCTATGACACGTTTTGTAGTAGTTTCAATTAATTGAAAATCTTGATAGTCCTCTTTATACTGCTCTGCCATTCTGGCCAAGGGGATGGATAAAAAATCATAATGATGAGATGCAACGGTAAAACTCTTCTTAAAAGTACTATTATAGCGGTGTTCAAGTAGGCTGAGCTCACCTAGAATCCTTTTAGCATACTTTAGAAAATCATGTCCCTCCTCAGTGAGGCGAACTCCTTTATTGGACCTCAAAAATAGTTGAACCCCAAGTTGACTCTCTAAAACTTTGATAGAGCTTGACAGATTTGGTTGAGTCACAAACAGTTCTTTTGCTGCTTGGCTAAAAGAACCTGCTTGTGCCACTGCTTCAACATACCGACATTGTTGTAAATTCATGTAGCACCTCCTTTACCATTTCTAGTGTTATTATAGCAAAACTAACCCTGAATTTTCGGTAAAACTCCAATACAAATAAACTATGAAGCGATAGTCTTTATCTATGGGTAAAAAGAAAACCTATGAAAATACAACATTTTTTATCTCAAAAATACATTTTCTCGAATAATGGTCATGTAAATCGTTCTAAAATAGATAAAATTTATCGAAAATGACGGTATTATGTCGAACGATATTATTAAAAACTATAGCAATGGATAGTTGGCTTTTATAATAAATTTTTCTTATAGCTAACGATAAAAAATATAGATTTTGCAAGTATAAATTGTGATGGTAAGATAAGAACATGTCAAATCGAAAGGAGAAAATACAATGACAAATAAGCGAGAATTAGTTTTAAAAGCGTTTAAAGGTGACGAGGTTGACCGAGTACCTGTTGGATTTTGGTATCACTTTGCAGAGGAAGATGAATTGCTAAACGGTTTTAATCAACCAGAAATTTTTTCAAAAAATGTTGCTGGACATAAAAAATTTGTGGAGGATATCAATCCTGATTTTGTAAAGATTATGAGCGATGGTTTCTTTTCTTATCCAAATCCATTAATAAAAGAAGGAATTACTTCCATCAAAGAATTAGCGACGATTGAATCAATTGGAGAGAATCATCCGTGGTTCGATCAGCAAGTGGAATTGGTGAAGCAGGTACGATCAAATTTTACAGAGGATATTGTTTCTGTTTATAATATTTTTGCACCATTAACTCATTTGAAGTGGCAAGTTTCCAATAAAACTGACGCTGGTGATGAGCAAGTAGCTTCTTTTTTGAAAGAGGATCCTGAGACATTAAGAGAAGTACTGAAAGTGATTGCACATGACATTGCAACTCTGGCGAAAAAAGTTATAACCGAAGCGGGTGCAGATGGTATTTACTACAGTGCACAAAATATTCAATCAGAGACTATTGAAAGTCAAGATTACATCAGCTATGTTTCTGAAAGTGATTTAATTGTACTTGAGGCGGCAGGTAGTGTTGGTGGAAATAATATTCTTCATATTTGTGGGTATGAGGGGGCAAGAAATGACGTGACGGTCTTTACTGATTATCCAGTACAGGTGGTGAACTGGGCGGTAAAACCAGAAGGAATTTCACTGAAAGATGGGAAAAAATTATTCAGTGGGAAAACCGTTTTAGGTGGCTTTGAAAATACAAAAAATAGCTTACTCTATACAGGAAGTAAAGAGGAGATTCAGGCAGAAGCCAAGCGATTAATAGCGGAGAATGGGAAACAGGGTATCATAATTGGAGCAGATTGTACCATTCCAAGTGATATTAGCTCAGAGAGAATTGAATGGGTGCGTGAAGCGGTAGCTCAAGCATAACGATAGTGTATGAAGGAGAGAACAATATGACAAAGAAAAAATGGGTAATTACAGGTGGTGTGGCTTTTGCAGTAATTGCAGCAACAATCATAGGTAGACAATTAATAGGTAAGTCCGAAAGTGCATCGAATACAACATCTAGTAGCACAAGTAATGAAGTCATTACATTAAAAGTAGCACATACACAGAGTTATGCTCCATATGATTTTATTAATGAAAAAGGTGAAAGTGATGGATTTGAAGTTGCAGTACTAAAAGCAATAGATGAGAAACTGGATGCCTATCAATTTGAGTACGTTGGAACGAGTGATGAAGATCTGTTAATTGGTCTTGAATCAGGTAAGTATGATATTGGTACAAAGGGGGCGTGGTATACTGCTGAACGTGCTGAAAAATTCATCATTCCTGAAAATGCAATTGGAGCAAGTATTATTGGATTCACAATTCGTAAAGAAGATAGTTCTAAGTACACAGACATTGACTCTTTTGCAGCAGCAGGTGGAAAATTAGTTCCAATTTCACCGCAGAATGCCCAATACAATGTTATTCAAGAATATAATAAGGATTCATCAACTCCAATCAAGTTGGAAGAAGCTGAAAGTTTTAAGGTTGCGGATGCATATGCCTGGGTATTGGAAGGACGCTATGATGCATTTTTTGATATCAAACTTTCGTTTGAAAAGGCAGTGACAAATGAAGACGGGGCTTACCATCAATATGCAGACAAGCTTACATGGTTCCCGTATAAGGGAATTGAAACCTACCCACTCATTCACAAGTCGTCTACAAACGAGGAATTCGCTAAAGCTTATGATGAGGCGATTCAAGAATTGAAAGAAGATGGAACAATTTCGAAATTGTCAACTGAGTATTTTGGAGAGGATGTCTTCTCATACGTAACGAAGTAATATAAATAACTGAGGGAAAGCTCAGATAGTCTACTGAGATCTTTCCTTTTTGTTACAATTTTGGAGGTGTTTATGGTTTCGTATGACTTATCTTATGTTTTTAAATTTCTGCCTGAAATTCTTTATGCACTTCCATTAACACTATGGATATTAATCGTAACAATTGTGATTGGAAGTTTACTGGGTGCACTTTTAGCATGGGGACAGTTATATGGAGATGAGGTGATTGTCTCCATCTCCAAAGGCTATGTTTTTGTATTGAGATGTACACCACCCATTGTATTACTATTCATGGTATTTTATGGTTTACCAGAGTTCTTAGAATGGTGGTTAGGTTTAGATGTGAACGGATGGTCACGTGCAGTTTTTGTCATAACTGCTATGACACTCTTATATGCTGCCACAATCTCGGAAGTATTTAAATCAGCATACCTAGCTGTACCGAATGGACAGATGGAAGCAGGTTTAAGTATCGGTCTGACAGAATTTCAAACTTTTCAGAGAATTTTACTGCCACAAGCTTTCCGTTTTGCTCTTCCCAATATCAGTAATGCGATTTTGAATTTATTAAAAGATACAGCTTTAGCCTATACAATTGGATTGGCAGATATCATGGGGGCAGGAAATCTCTTGATTGGACGAAATTTAGGAAACTATTCCCTAGAAACCTACACAGCAGTAGCCGTGGTATATTGGACTTTAGCATTACTTTTAGCACTCGGTAATCAATTCCTTGAAAATGCTTTGGAAACAGGTAGATAGAAGGAGTTAAATATGGATATTCAATACATCATTTCTACGTTTTTGAAGACGCTTGCAGGTGTTCCAGTCACTCTGGGAATCATGCTTGTTTCCATTATACTTAGTTTCTTTCCGGCTCTTTTTTTAGCTTTGGGACGTCACTATAAGGTTAAAGGGGTAACTAGTTTTTCAATTATTTATCTTGCATTTATTCGCTCAACACCACAAATATTATTGATATTATTTTTTTACAGTCTTTTTCCAAGTTTATTGAACAATCTTTTCAAGGGAACTGGGATTAATGTATTTAATATTCCTCCTATAGCATATGCGTTTGTCATATTTAGTCTGATGACCATTGGAAGCCTATCAGAAATAATTCGCTCAGCCATTCTAACAGTTGATAAAGGTCAATTAGAGGCTGCTCAAGCCATTGGATTAACAAACAGTCAAGCCTACATTCGGATTATTTTTCCTCAAGCTTTACGCTCAGCCCTTCCCAATTTATGTAATTTAGTCATCAATCTTGTGAAAGGAACGTCATTGGTTTTTGTCATGACGGTAAAAGATATTACAGCTATCGCAAAAGTAGAGGCAGCTTATGGTTATCAATATTTTGAATCGTATCTTGTCATTTTCTTAATGTATATTCTCATTTGTGGCCTCATTCAATTTCTATTTAACAAACTTGAAAATTATGTAAAACTTGTATAGGAGAATTTATGTTAGAAGTTAAAAATATTGAGAAATCCTTTGGTGATAAAAAGGTTTTGGATGGTGTTAGTTTAAGGGTTGATCAGGGAGATGTCGTTGTCATTCTCGGTCCATCTGGTTCTGGAAAGACTACCTTTTTGAGGACGCTTAACTACTTGGAGAAGCCTGACGCAGGGCAATTGACTCTGGATGGAAAAAACTATGATTTGGCCAAAATCAGCCGAAAAGAAGTATTAGAAATTCGTCAAAAAACAGCCTTTGTTTTTCAAAATTATAATCTGTTTGCCAATAAAACAGCTATTGAAAATATCTTAGAAGGATTAGTGATTGCAAGGAAAATTCCAAAAGCTGAAGCCTTAGAAATTGCGGAAAAAGCCCTAGCGAAAGTTGGTTTATCGGACAAACGAGATGCCTATCCGAGTCAGCTTTCAGGTGGGCAGCAGCAACGGATAGGCATTGCGCGTGCTATTGCGGTAAAACCACATGTCATCCTGTTTGATGAGCCAACTTCTGCTTTAGACCCAGAGTTAATTGGTGACGTCTTGTCGGTCATGAAAGAATTGGCACAGGAAGGGATTACGATGGTAGTGGTTACGCATGAAATGAGTTTTGCTAGAGATGTCGCCAATCACGTCATCTTTATGGAAGGAGGCCATATTATCGAAGAGGGCGAGCCCAAACAGTTTTTCGCTCGACCGAAAGAAGAACGTACCAAGCAATTTTTAACAAGAATCATACCAGAATTAAATATTGACCCAGTCATCTAAAATGATTAGCAGTGCTAGTCATTTTTTTCATCCTGAAAAATTGTGTTTTCTCATTGTTTGTTAATGTATGGTGTATAAATTTGCATTTTTATGAACTATGTGGGAGAATATAAAAGAAAAAACATCTAAATCGGGATAAATAGTCTAGTTTTATAAGTATATCAGGCCTAAAACCGAATATTTTTTATGAAATTAAAACATTTTATTGGATTGTCTGAATATTTGTGATATAATCAACAGACTAACATATTGGAGGGATTTTATGACAATCTACAACTTTTCTGCAGGTCCTGCAGTATTGCCAAAACCAGTACTTGAACGCGCCCAAGCTGAATTCTTGGACTACAATGGTTCGGGAATGAGTGTTTTGGAGATGTCGCATCGCTCCAAGGACTTTGATAATATTATAAAGAGTGCTGAGGCAACACTTCGTGAATTGATGGCGATTCCTGATAACTATAAAGTTATTTTCTTGCAAGGGGGAGCATCATTAGAATTCACAATGATTCCGCTCAACTTCGCTCAAGGCAAAAAAGCTTACTATCTTGCAGGTGGTTCATGGGGAAAAAAAGCGTATACAGAGGCAGTGAAGTTGTCTAAAACTATTGCCTTTGAACCAATTTTGCTTGGTTCAACTGAAGATATTACCTATGCAGAATTGCCAACTTTCGATAAAAATGATATTGATCCAAGTGCAGCCTATGTGCATTTGACAACTAATAACACTATTGAAGGAACAGCAGTATATGATATTCCTGACACCAATGGTGTGCCAGTGATTGCTGACATGTCTTCAAATATTTTAGCAGCTCGCTATAATGTTGAAGATTTTGCCATGATTTATGCTGGGGCCCAAAAGAATATTGGCCCTGCAGGTGTGACTGTGGTGATTGTTCGTGAGGATTTCCTCAATGATCAGCCAATGCTTTCAAGCATGTTGGACTACCGTATTCAAGCTGAAAATGAGTCTCTATATAATACTCCGCCAGCATACTCTATCTATATTTCTAAACTCGTCTTTGATTGGGTGAAAGAAATTGGTGGTGTTGATGAGATGGAAAAAATCAACCGTGAAAAATCTGGTTTGCTTTATGACTATATCGACCAGTCTGATTTCTACAGAAATCCTGTTCGCAAAAAAGAAGAGCGATCAGTAGCCAATATTCCTTTTGTTTCACCAAGTGAAGAATTGGATGCAAAATTTGTCAAAGAAGCAACTGCAGCTGGATTTAAGAATATCAAAGGTCACCGTTCAGTTGGCGGAATGCGGGCATCATTATACAATGCCTTCCCACGTCAAGGAGTGGTTGATTTAATCGAATTCATGAAGAAATTTGCTGCGGAGAATGCTTAGTGGAAATTAGATTAGCGCATCCAAACGAGATAAAGGCTATTGTCAATGTTCTTGAAGAAGCTAGGGCTTTTCTAGCATCTTCTGGTATTCATCAATGGCAGGGAGAGTATCCCAATAAAGACAATGTCTTTGACGATATCCTTTCCGGACGTGGGTATGTTGGTTTAGTGGACGGAAAAGTGGCTGTTTATGCAGCGGTTAACCGTGGCCAGGAAGAAGAGTATGAGGCAATTTACGATGGAAAATGGCACTATAACAATCCTGTCTATACCACTTTCCATAGAGTAGCAACTTCGAATGAGTTTCGTGGTCAGGGAGTTATTCAAACTTTTTTGCAAGGCTTAATTGAGGGGAAAAAAGGACCAGATTTCCGCTGTGATACTCATGAGCAAAATAAGGTAATGCAACATATATTACAAAAACTGGGCTATGTCTATTGTGGAAAGGTTCCAATAGATGGAGAACGGTTAGCCTATCAAAAAATCAAACACAAGAACGAACGGAGTCTTTATCAAGAGATTGATGAAGACGACCGTTGGTTACTTGGAAAAAATTAATGAAATATAGAAAGAAAAGGCGGTAGCTATTCCGCCTTTTTAGGTAAAAACAAATGATATTTAGCGTACGTACTTTTAATAATATCAACCAAGTTGGCCTGAAAGAATTGGGCAATAAATTTCAGATTGATGGAGATCATGCAAACAATCCTGATGCCTTTATTATTCGTTCTGAAAACTTGCATGGATTTGATTTTCCTGAAAACCTTAAAGCGATTGCTCGTGCAGGTGCTGGAACAAACAATATTCCAATTGAAGAAGCAACTGAGAAGGGAATTGTGGTTTTCAACACTCCAGGAGCCAATGCTAATGCGGTCAAAGAAGCAGTTATTGCTTCCATTCTCTTGTCAGCTCGTGACTATATCGGTGCGACTGCATGGGCTAACACCCTTTCAGGAGACGATGTGCCAAAGCAAGTTGAAGCAGGTAAGAAACAATTTGCAGGAACAGAGATTTCAGGAAAAACCTTGGGTGTCATCGGCTTGGGTGCAATTGGTGCCCGTATTGCTAATGATGCACGTCGTTTGGGAATGAATGTTCTTGGTTATGATCCCTATGTGTCTGTTGAAACAGCTTGGACGATTTCAAGCCATGTCAAACGTGTGGATGATTTAAAGGAAATTTTCACCAACGCCGATTACATTACTGTTCATGTACCATTGACAGATAAGACTCGCGGACTTTTCAATTCAGATAGTTTTGGACAGATGAAAAAAGGAACAACCCTCATTAATTTTGCTCGTGGCGAATTGGTTGTCAATGCAGACCTTTTCGAGGCAATTGAAGCAGGAGTGATTAAGAAGTATATTACCGACTTCGGTACCGAGGAGCTTCTCAACAAAGAAAACATTATCGTCTTTCCACACGTTGGTGGATCAACAGAAGAGGCTGAACTGAATTGTGCTATTGCTGCTGGTCAGACCATTCGTCGTTTTATGGAAACTGGTGAAATCATTAATTCAGTTAACTTCCCGAATGTGAAACAGTTCTTGGATGCACCGTACCGTATTACCTTGATCAATAAAAATGTGCCAAATATTGTTGCAAGTATTACATCGGCTGTATCTGAATTGGGGATTAACATCGATAACATCATTAACCGATCTAAAGGTGATTACGCCTATACATTGTTGGATTTAGATGAATCTGATGAAACTAAAATTGCTAAATTGGTCGAAAAATTCAAGGCGACAGATGCGATTATAAAAGTGCGTGTAATTAAACATAAATAATGCTATATAAGCAAATCTATAAGAGTCCCTTAGGCTCAATTTCCCTTATTGCTAGTGATAAAGGCTTGATAGGCGCATGGTTTGAGGGACAGAAGTATTATGAAAAAGGAGTGACGGAAGAGGTATCAGTCACTTCTCATCATGTCTTAGAGCAAGCATCTGACTTGTTAACAAGCTATTTTTCTGGGGAAAATCCAGATTTTAGTCCCTTGCCACTTGATCTAAAAGGGACAGCATTTCAGTTAAAAGTTTGGAAGATATTGCAAGAAATTCCTGCAGGTCAAACGACTACTTATGGGCAAATTGCCAAGGAACTTGGTATTCAATCAGGTCAGGCGATTGGTGGCACGGTTGGTCGTAATCCCCTATCCATTATTATTCCATGCCATAGAGTATTGAGTGGGGATGGAAAATTGACAGGTTATGCTGGCGGTCTGGACAGGAAAATCTGGCTCTTGCAACATGAAATTCCAGGATTTGAGGTTAAGAAATGATTTTATTTTATGAATACCCAAAATGTTCTACTTGTCGTGCAGCTAAGGCTGAGTTAATCAAATTAGGTGTGGAATTCGAATCGATTGATATCAAAACGACCCCACCAAGTGCAAGTCAATTGAAAGACTGGATGGAGGCGACAGGATTTGAATTGAAAAAATACTTCAATACCTCCGGAAATAGCTATCGCGAGTTAGGTTTGAAGGATAAATTTGACAGTCTGACTTTAGAAGATGCACTTGGTTTATTAGCAAATGATGGTATGCTTATCAAACGCCCTTTGTTGATCAAAGACGGTAAAATTCTACAGATTGGTTACCGAACCAAATATGAAAATCTCGACCTTTGAAAGATCGAGATTTTTTTTATAATGCGTATTCGACGGAAATGTATTCGTGCTTCTTCTTTAGTAAATAGAGCATTTGCTGCTTATCTTCCAGCAGTTTTCTCACAATTTCATGTTGAACATTGTGCAGGTTAATCTTTACTCTTATATTCATTCCCTGCTTGAAAATATGTATTTCAATATTGCCCGTATGGTCATCTAAATAGGTTTCTAAAATTTGATAAATGGAATCGTGAATTTCGGGTGCTTGTATGGTTCCATTTGCTAATTCTTTAAAGGAAACAACCAGCCCATCCCATGGTTCTTTTAAGGAAATGAGAGCTAGTACCACAGTTAGGAAAAAGTCCCCTGTGTAATGTAAAAAACCGAGTGGGCTGCTGATTGGGATGAAGTGAAGGAGAATGACAGCCAAACCGATGGCTCCTGAAATAAGTCCATCAACTAAATTTCCCTTAGACTCTGCTTGGATAATGATGGACATGTGGTTTAATCTTGCACTCATGTGGCGATTATAGAAATAGAGTCCCATACAAACAAGGAACATGGTTATTGTGTAGGGAACAACTGGTCCAGTGGTCATTGTATGACCAATCCCGTTGACGAAATAGGCAAATGCAGTAGCACTTGTTTCTAATACTGCAAATAATAATAATAGCAGGGTTGCGAGTGATTTCATAATGGCATATAGAGGTTCTAAAAAGTAGAGTCCCTGTGGAAAAGTAGTTGTTTTCCGATGGCTATTTTTTGAAATATAAAAGGCCACCATGGAGGAAACAAAAGCAATGAGTGAAAAGACACCATCTAAGAGCAGTGCATTTAATCCTGTCATAATGTACACAGCCAGACCCGCTGTTCCGCTCAATCCATTTACGATTGAGGACACGATAAGAGATTTTCTTTCGATTTTTTTATGATTCATAACTCCTCCTTTACTAGTTTATATATATATTATACCATACTTTGCAATCGTTTACAAATCTGTAGATTTTAAAAACCTAGCTTTTGCTAGGTTTGTAAGGGGATTAAATGTTAATTTCCATCACAATTGGTGTATGGTCTTGACGAGCACCAGAATCAATCATGTACGATTTGGTAACCTTATCAGCTACTCGGTCACTAACTAGCCAGTAATCAATTCTCCAGCCAGTATTGTTAATTTTACTGGTGCGGCTACGTTGTGCCCACCAAGTATAGGCGTTAAGAACATCACCATGCAAATGACGGAAGGTATCTGTAAAACCAAGGGCTAATAGATTTGTAAAGCCTTGACGTTCTTCATCTGTAAAACCTGGGGACTGACGATTGCTTGCTGGATTTGCAAGGTCGATTTCCTTATGCGCAACGTTGTAATCGCCTGTTGCGAGAACAGGTTTTTGGCGATCTAGTTGTGAAAGGTAGGCAGCATATTGGAGGTCCCAAATTTGGCGGTCAGCCAATCTCTTCAAACCATCGCCTGCATTTGGTGTATAGACCTGTGTAACAAAAAAGTCATCAAACTCAAGCGTGATGATGCGCCCCTCAGCATCCATGGTGGTTGGTGCCCCAATCTCAGGGAATGTTATGGTAGGAGTGAGGTGGTTCTTATAGAGAAAGAGTGTTCCTGCATAACCTTTGCGAGCGGGCTCCACTGATGAGCGCCAAGTATTGAAATAGTCAGGGAAATAGGATTTTAATATTTCGAGATGCTTCTTAGTAGGTCCCTTATCAGACAGCTTGGTTTCCTGAATTGCAATGATGTCAGCATCCTCTGCTACAAGAGTTTCGATGACGGCGCGTGACAGCAATGCACGAGGAGATTCAGCTGTAAGAGCGGCATTTAGGGAATCAATGTTCCAAGAAATGAGTTTCATATGGTTCCTTTTCTAGTTTATTCTGACTAATATTATATCAAAAATACTGATTCCGAGCGAATAGGGAGTTTGGAAATATGTTTTAGTTACTTGTATGCAAATACCAAAACTATGTTATAATATAACTAATAAATTAATGTTTGTAGAGGTATATATGAAAAGAATATTGATTGGTTTTGTCTGGCTTGCTCTCATTTTGGAAATCCTAGTTTACTATTGGTTTCAGCTACCAGCTTTCAATTTTCTGAGTTTAGAATTTTGGTTTTTCATTCTTCAGTCTTTTGGCTTGCTGTGGATTGTACTCGTAATCACTAGCAAAATTAGTCCGATCCGGAAAGTTACCAAGATTTCAGGTCGTAATCGTCAAGTGGAGTCTTACCAATTTTCGCCGGGGAAATTACCGACTTATCTCAGTTGGTTGGGCCGTGTTTGGGTTGTAGTTGTTTTGCTGATTATAGTTCTAGGGGTCATCAATTCTCGTATTTTTCGTGCGAAAGATTATGCTTCAGTAGTGACTGTGGAAGAAGCGGATTTTAAGACAGATTTTCCTGAGACAGATATTTCAAAATTAGCACTTTTAGATCGTGCGTCGGCTGAAAAGATTGGTGATACCTATCTGGGTACCATCGATAAGGTTTCACAGTTTGGTATTTCGAATGATTACCGCCAAATTACAATCGGACAGCAACCGTTTCGTGTGTCTCCATTGGAGTATAAGAGTTTTTGGAAATGGCTGAGCAATCACCAGGATGGTATTGGCTACTATGTAAAAGTTAATCAAACGACAGGTAAGGCAGAACTTGCCAAGTTGAACGAAGCCATGCATTACTCTGATTCTGAGTTTTTACTTAATGATACTCTGCGACATCTTCGTCTCCAGTACCCAACAACTATCTTTGGTAAGCCTTCGTTTGAAGTGGATGACAAAGGGAATCCCTACTATATTGCAACGATATACGAGCCAAAATTTGGACTGTCCTCACATGATCCAATTGGTGCTATTGTGTTAGATGCAGCTACAGGAGAAAGTAAGAAGTATCGTCTTGAAGAGATTCCTGAATGGGTGGACCGAGTTTATTCTGCTGAAAATGTCATCAGTCGTGTTGATGATCATTACACCTACCAGAATGGTTTTTGGAATACCATTTTCAGCCAAACAGGTGTGAAAAACACCACGGATAGTTATAATTATATTTCCATTGGTTCAGATATTTATCTCTATACCGGTATTACCTCAGCGACAGCGGATTCATCAAACCTTGGTTTTATCCTTGTCAATATGCGTACTCGTGAAATTACTAACTACAAATTGGCTTCGGCAACAGAGTCAGCTGCTCAAGAGTCAGCAGAGGGGGAAGTGCAGGAGAAAGGCTACAAAGCAACCGCTCCAAGTTTAGTCAAATTGGCGGATACGGCTTACTATTTGGTATCCCTAAAAGATGATGCAGGTTTGGTTAAATCTTACGCATTGGTAGATGCAGAGGATTACCAACAAGTCACAGTGAACAATGATGTGGCCAGCTTAATTTCACAAGTTACTGGTAGGGATGCTTCTGGTCTAGTTGGACTTGCAACTACGACAAATGGAGATTCGAGTCAACCTACTGAAGTGGTAACGGGCAAGGTGGAAGCAGTTGCCAGCCAAATGATCGGTGGTTCAACGGTATATTATATCCAATCGGAAGGCAAGATTTATAAAGTTAAAGCTACTGAAGACAGTACAGACCAGTTGCCATTTATCAAGGTAGGCGATCAATTTACTGGTCAATTGGATAAAAAGAATTACTTACAACAGGTTGTCATCAATCCTGAATAAGAAGAAGTGGAAGTTTGTCTGATGATGTCAGACGATCTTTCGCTTTTTATATTTTCGTGCGAAATGCTGGTTTTTATTGTATAATAGAGCGTTGTGGTTTTTTCTAGTGATACTCAATGAAAACGTGTATCTAGGATGATAACTTATCAACAATCTATGGTTTAGGAGTTGTTTATGAATCTGTTGAGGAAAAAACAGGTAGGGGAGCGTAGTAGTCAAATGCGGCGTCACTTGGGTTTGGTTGATTTGATCTTTTTAGGGATTGGTTCAATGGTGGGAACAGGTATTTTTACAGTGACGGGTTTGGCTGCTGCCCAATATGCTGGTCCTGCCTTAATTATTTCTATCGTCATAGCAGCAATTGCAGTTGGTTTGACAGCATTATTCTATGCTGAATTTGCTTCACGAATACCTACGAACGGCGGAGCTTATGGGTATCTCTACACGGTTTTCGGAGAATTTCCTGCTTGGATTGCTGGTTGGCTGACCATTATGGAGTTCTTGACAGCTGTTTCGAGTGTTGCATCGGGATGGGGTGCATATTTGAAAGGACTCTTAGCTCATTTTGGTATTTCAATGCCAACTGCATTGAATGGTACCTTCGACCCTGCTGCGGGTACTTATGTAGACCTGTTACCAGTTCTGGTCTTGTTTTTCGTAATAGGGGTTGTTTTACTAAATTCTAAGGCGGCACTTCGTTTCAATTCAGCCTTAGTTATCTTAAAATTCTCTGCCTTGGCCTTGTTTGTGATTGCTGGTATGTTCTTTATCAAACCGTCCAATTGGGCTGATTTTGCGCCCTTTGGGTTTGGAGCGATTTACGGTGGCCAAGCAGGTATAATGGCAGGAGCTTCTCTCATGTTCTTTGCCTTTCTTGGCTTTGAATCCATTTCGCTAGCTATAGACGAGGTAAAAACACCTGAAAAGAATGTGCCAAAGGGAATCGTCTTATCCCTCTTCATTGTCACAATATTGTACATTATAGTGACATTAGTCTTAACAGGAATGGTGCATTATTCTAAGTTGAATGTGGCAGATGCGGTTGCTTTTGCTTTGCGAGAGGTTGGTTTAGGTTGGGCAGCAAGCTATATTTCCGTTGTGGCCATTCTGACCTTGATTACAGTATGCATCTCGATGACTTATGCTCTCTCACGGATGGTGTATTCGATTAGTCGCGATGGATTATTGCCAAAATCCTTGAGTCAATTGACCAAAACTAGTAAGGTTCCTAAGAATGCGACGATACTGGTTGGAATATTTGCGGCGATCTGTGCGGGTATTTTCCCCCTAGCAACCATTGCTTCCTTTCTGAATATTTGTACCTTAGCCTATTTGATGATGTTAGCAGTCGGAATCATTCGTCTTAGACAAATAGATGGGTTGCCAAAAGAAGGTCAGTTTAAAACACCGCTGGTACCCTTATTGCCTATTTTATCAATTCTGATTTGTCTTTCCTTTATGTTCCAATACAGTCTTGATACTTGGTTAGCTTTTGGAGTTGCCTTAGTAATTGGTATGTTCATTTATTTCTTCTATGGCTATGGTCATTCTGAAGCAAAATAATGTTTATCTCTTCTTTATTTGAAGGGATTTTTTCTACAATTTTTTTATAGAAATATTAGAAAGTTAAAAAATATGATTGTATAATATATTTAATAAGAGACACAAATATGGATGGAGAAGTGCGATGTCAAATCGAGATATTCGTGCTAAAGCAACAGCCATTCGTGAAAGTACGGATGGGATGATGACCTTATTTTTAGCACCTGTTCTCATTATGGTCCTATCAGATATTTTAGATCGGATGTGGGGACAGGCAGGTATTGTTTTATGGGGAAATACTTTTGTGAAAATTGGTGTGACACGCACTATCCATTATATTTCACTTGGTCCGTCATCACTCTTTGATTTCTTAGTACAATGCTTGCTTGTAACAGCTTGTTTTCAATTGATTAGGGTGGTCCGTAATGAGAAAAGTATCGTTTCGTTCAAAGATTTCTTTTCTCTGCTTGATGGTAAAAATTTTTTACCGATTGTAGTGACCATTTTATTGAAACAAATTTTTCTCTATGTTGCTGCATTTCCAACTACAGTCGGAGTTGCATTGATATTATTTTCCTTTTATAATTCAATTTTTATTCTTGAAGCGCCTGTTGGATATTCTCCAGATTTTTCGAGCCTTTTCAATTCGGCAAATTTGTATTTGGGCCTCATACTTATGCTAGTTGGGATTGTTTTAAATTTATATATTAATTATGGGCTCAGTCAGGTCTCCTTTTTGCTATATGACTATTTGGATAAGGATATGTACACATCACCTTTCAAGATATTTAAACAAAGTTGGCAATTGATGAGTGGGAATAAATGGCGTCGATTCTTGTTAGATCTTTCTTTTATTGGCTGGTTTATTGGCGTCATCTTGACGTTAGGACTCCTAGGGCTCTATGTATTCCCTTATTATTGGACCTGTCAAGCGCTGTTTTATGAAGATTTAATAGCTAAGAATCCTTTGGTTTTTTCCGATGAAAAAACACTCGTTACCTCAACCCCTGCTTAAGTTGTGAGTGTCACAAGCACTTTAATCGATAAAACGCAGCGAATCCCTACAAATCGAAGGGATTTTAGCATGTTTCGATAGAAATTAATGGAAAACAGATGAAAAAAGTAAAATACTATAGTTAAAAGTGCGTGTTTATCAAATACGTAGTAGTGTATAGAACGATGATTTCCAATATGAAAACAGATGCATAAGGAACGAAATTGGAAGGGAGATGGAAATGACGACGAACAATATCGTATCTAGAGCGATGGCTATTCGTGAGCGAACCAAGGGGACAACGATCCTGTTCTTACCATCCATTTTGCTAGCTATATGCTATGCCTTATCAACGACTATTTTTCGTCTATTTACTTTTCTGAGTCTACGACAAGATAGTGCATTGGTAGAGAGTCGCTTAGTTTCATCTGTTACATTAGCTTATTTTTCTCGTGAAGGAATCCTTCTTTTATTACAGCTTTTGATCGGGCTTGCTTGTTTTCATCTGCTGGAATTATTCAGAGGTGATAGACAGGAAGTCACTCTGAAAGATTGCTTTTCACTACTCAAAACGGATTGGGCAAAACCTATTTGCATGACCTTACTCTTTCAGTATTTGATTCTCATGGTAGCAGGTTTACCCGCCACGATAGGTTCCGCCTTATGGCTTACCGGTCTTACTATGAAGAGCTTGATGGTGCTTTCTCCTGGGGCAATGGCAGAGCTGGCTTCTCATCAGTCTGATCAATTGATTGCTAGAGGAGCGATTCTATTTATAGTTGGCATCGTCTTGTATTTTCTTGTTTACTATGCCTATTCTCAGACTGTTTTTGTCCTGTTTGATCATTTAGATAATGCAAGTTACACCAACCCACTGAATGTATTAAGAGAGAGTAGTCTCTTAATGAAAGGAAACTATTGGCAACGAATTCGTCTAGATCCATCATTTCTAGGCTGGTTTGTCGGTGAATTGGTAACTTTACATTTGTTGTCTATTTTTGTTCAACCATATTACCATATAGCTAGGACAATTTTTTACGAATCCATAAAAGCAAAAATAAAGACTGTTAGCGAGTGAATCGTCAACAGTCTTTTGTTGTTTATAAGGATTTTCTTTTATGTTTATAATAGAGGTCATAGACAAGCCAAGCTATCATTCCACTTTGAACAAACAAGCTAATTACAGAACCTTCGACCCCGAAATCACCGCCAGATAGCCATTCAGGTCCTGTGATACCAACTTGTATAAAGGCATGTCCAGCTTGTGTACCGCTAACTGGGAATGCAAAGACATTTCCTTGGAAACAATTCCAGGCAGCATGCAAACCACCAATTGTCCAAATATTACCTGTTTTGAGCATCATCAAACAGGTTAAAACACCAAACAACGTGAGATCCAAAAGCGGTATGAATGAGATGGCATGGTTTCCTAAATGAAGAAATGTGAAAAAAAGCGAGGAAATAAGGATACCAACAGGAATAGTGTGTTTGGCTGAAAGTGATGAAAACATCCATCCTCTTGATAATATTTCTTCTGTTGTACCTTGGATTGACCAAGCTAGGATTAGTACAAAGAATTCTCCGAGTAATTTTATAGAGAACTGGGTGCTAGTAAATTCAATCGCACCCAATCCCCACATGATGAGTGTACACGTGGTCAACATTGTAGCTCCGATTCCCCAACCGAGTAGAAAATCTTTCCCAGCACCTTTTTTAGTAAACCCGAGTCCTAACCACGGGCTTTTTTCAACACAGCGAGACCAAAGAATCACAACCAAACTAATAAATATAAAAGCAAATAAATCTAAGCTAAGCGAGAGAAATGGATTGTTTTCATACGGAATAAATGGAATTATCGGAGCATACACAATTAATCCAAGCATTTCCCCTACAATCAACAAAATCATTCCCATTAATGGTGAAGTAAACGCATTAAGATTAAACGCTGATTTAGCTTTTTCTTTGATAAATTCTGTTTTCATATATGGTCCACCTCACATATGCTTTACTAGTTTACTATTCTACCATATTAATTTAGAAAATTCTAGGCTTATTATTATGTAAAAGATTGAACGTTTCAAAATAATACACGGAGAATGGTAAAATTCAAACAAAAAATCCACAGTAAAACCTGTGGAAAATATGGCATAATAGAACAGTAGAAAAGTGCTCCTCTATCCAAGAATGGACCTAGGAGAAAGACGGTGGTTACTTTCTAAGTGAGAGAACGTTGATGCCTATATGCAATTCATCAAAATCTGACGGAAAGGCGGTAACAATCTTTTGACAGCATTTGAAGTGGTACAAACGCTATTGAGTTTTGGTGGTTTCACCATCGCCTTAGTAGGTTTGTGCTATAAAATCTTCAAAGATTACAAAAAATAATCCGTCCCCACTTTTGAGCGAGTAGGACGGATTAGTTCCCCAATATAAGCCACCGTCTTTATAACGGGGGCTGGGCAAAAACTAGCTTCCCACAATAAAAAAACGAGCAGTTCCAATTAGGAGTTGCTCGTTTTCCACTTCAT
>NZ_JBMVJC010000014.1:0-50459 GCF_049893385.1 Streptococcus sp. VTCC 12905
TAAAAAATCCTCCAGTTTGTTTTTTATAACAGTATACTGGAGGAAGGAGTGATTGGATAGATACCTTGTTATTGGGCAGTTACAGACTAATAAAACCCTTATCAAGCATATCGCTATGTTGTGCCATATACTCTGAGAAGTTATACTAAGGCATTTTGATCAACCTCGTACCCATGCAGAGGATATGCCAATATTTGTTTTATATTTCAATAAAATGCTTGAAAACTCCACTAAGAACATTCAATCAGCATTGCGGTGACACTGAAAAATATTGAATTTTTAAAAGTACGGTCATTTGAATTAGCTTTGATGCATCCTCATTTTCAGCTTGCCCTACTCTACGAAAGTGACTTGACGAAAGTGACTTGTTTCGCAAGTCTTATTTCCAACCTAGAACAGCCTTTAGGCTGTTCTAGCTACCTGCACCTCCTCCATTATCTTCAAAATCAAAATGTACAAAAAAATGTAAAGAAAAAACTTGGAAGTTTTCCAAGCTTTTTTCAAATCCTATATGCTTATTTAGCAAGTTTTGCTTTAGCAGCATCTGCAAGAGCTGTGAAAGCTGCTGCATCGTTTACTGCTAAATCAGCAAGCATTTTACGGTTCACTTCAATTTCAGCCAATTTCAAACCGTGCATCAATTGTGAGTAAGACAAACCATTCATACGAGCAGCCGCATTGATACGAGTGATCCACAATTTACGGAAATCACGTTTTTTCTGACGGCGGTCACGGTATGCATAGTAGTAAGAGTTCATAACTTGTTCTTTCGCAGTGCGGAACAAGAGATGTTTAGCTCCATAGTAACCTTTAGCTAATTTTAAAATACGTTTACGGCGTTTACGAGAAACAACGCCACCTTTAACACGTGCCATTTAATTTTCCTCCAAATAATTTAAATTCTAGTAGTCGGCTTATTTCAAACCAGTAAGCATTGATTTTATACGCTTAAAGTCACCAGAATGTACCAAACCTGCTTTACGAAGGTGACGACGTTGTTTTTTAGTTTTACCGTGGAAACGGTGTGAAGTATAAGCGCGGAAGCGTTTCAATCCACCAGAACCTGTACGTTTAAAACGTTTAGCTGATGCGCGGTGAGTTTTTTGTTTTGGCATTTTAATTCTCCTTTTAGCGTAAAAAGCTTATTTTTTTTCTGAAGCTGGGGCCAATTGCATAAACATTTGACGACCGTCCATCTTAGCACGTTGTTCAATAATCGCAATATCTTGGGTTGCTTCGGCGAACTCAGCTAATACTTTCGCTCCAACTTCTTTGTGGGTAATCATACGACCCTTAAAACGGATCGAAACCTTGACTTTATTTCCTTTTTCAAGGAATTTACGGGCATTACGAAGTTTTGTCTCAAAATCCCCTTTATCAATTACTGGACTTAGACGTACTTCTTTTACAGTAACAACACTTTGTTTCTTGCGTTGGTCTTTCTGTTTTTTCTGATATTCAAACTTAAACTTACCGTAGTCCATGACTTTAGCTACTGGCGGTTTAGCTTGTGGTTGAATCAATACTAAATCCACATTTGAATTATCAGCAATGGCCTGAGCCTCATTGAGCGGTTTGATTCCCAACTGTTCACCCTCAAGACCGATAAGACGAACTTCACGCACTCGAATTTCATCATTGATGAACAAATCTTGCTTTGCTATGGCTTTTCACCTCATTTTATTTTTTTCGAGAAAAACAAAACGGACCTGCTAAACAAGTCCGCACTACACCATTATTCTTTCCGAAGAAATCTTAAATCGTAGAGCCAGACAACGTTAGTCGCAAGGCGAGAAGCTCTCACTTCTGCTTTTCTCAATATGACTATTTTATCATCTCTCCAACTACTTGTCAAGTATTTCTTTCGCTTTTTCTGAAATAAATTTCACAACACCTTCAATGGACACACCGGTCGTATCAAAAGTGATTGCATCATCCGCTGCTTTTAATGGCGAAATTGCTCGGTTTGAATCTTTAAAATCACGAGCTGCAATCTCCTCCTTTAAGGTTTCCAAATCAGTTTCGATGCCACGTTCCGTATTTTCCTTAAAACGACGCAAAGCCCGTTCCTCAACCGATGCAATGAGAAAGATTTTTAACTCCGCTTGAGGAAGTACGACAGTGCCAATATCACGACCATCCATGACGATACCACCAGCTTGTGCAATTTCCTGTTGTAAATGAACCAATTTTTCCCTTACCAAAGGAAGTGCCGCTACTGCAGAAACATTATTAGTCACTTGGTTATCGCGTATAGGTAACGTCACGTCACATTCACCAACAAATACAAGTTGCACTCCATTCTCATCCCTGCCAAATCGAATCGGATTGGATTCAAGCAACTCAACGATTTTCTCTTGATTTGACACCTCTATACCATTCTTCAACGCTAGAAATGTAGCTGAACGATACATGGCCCCAGTGTCTAAATAGGTATATCCTAATTGTTTTGCAATAATTTTAGCTACTGTTGATTTCCCGCTCGAAGCAGGACCATCAATAGCGATTTGAATTGATTTCATAACTCCTCTTATCTAATACGAACAATGTCACCAGGATTGGCCCACCATGTTCCACCAGGTCCGACCATTTTATCTGGATTTAAACGTTCTAGCTCTGAAATTGAAATACCAGCACGGGCCGCGATACTCCCAATTCCTTCCCCAGCTTCAACAGTAATGGTTGAACCATCTCCTGCTTCTGACGAAGTCGTCGTTTCAGTGCTAGAATCTGTAGTACTTTCAGATGTTGTACTTTCCTCACTCGTTGTTGAAGAAGAGGAAACGGCACTACTAGCATTGCTTGCATTGTAAAATTCTTGTTTTGAATTAGTTGAACTACCACCTGTTGATAGGTAGATGGAAACCACTAAAACAACAAGCATTATGATAAAGAAAATAATAGCCAGTACTGTGAAAATTCGCGTACTCGCAACACTATTTTTTATTCGATCTTTGCGACTCGCAGATTGTGAGGTATAAACTTCTTCATTCCATGGTTCTTTTGACATGAGCCTAGTTTCTCCTTGTGTTTTTCGTACAATACGATTAAAATATCAATATGAATATAAAATTAATTCCGGAAAGATGCATTGCATGTGGTCTTTGCCAAACCTACTCAGAACTTTTTGATTACAATGATGACGGTATTGTCATCTTTTCTGATAGCGAAGCTTTAGAAAAAGAACACCCACTAACAGATAGCATCTTGAAAGCAGCAAAATCATGTCCCACTAAAGCGATTCGATTAGACTGAAGTTGCTTGCTTACTATAATATTCCTCAAAATAGTCCTGTTTGATTAGGTGATCAACTAATACTATCTCCCCTGAAAACTCTGGATGTATTGCTATATGATTCACAAAATAATTTTTTGGCCATTTACGCATATGATAGAGTTCTCCCTCAGGAGAGGTTATTGTATAAATACGAATCGCCAAATAGGACACTTCGATTCTACTGATATCCTTCATCAGTAATTTTTTTGTTTTAAAAGGATTAGCTGTGGAAATTCTTAAATGATATTCTTTTATTTCAAAATACCGTCTTGTTCCAAGAAGGCACATTAAAACAGAAAGGCTGACTAACACAAAAAATAAAGTGGACATTTTTAGCTTTTCTAATAGAAGCGACAAAGCGATAAATAGCGGGGTAAATGCCATTGTCCAGTATATGATTCCCAACGAAAATTCTGGTTGCCAGTGATAACGTATTTTCCCAAAAATTTTTATCATTGCTATCCTCCAACTATTATTCTAGCATAAAAAAAGAGATTTTCCTATGAAAATCTCTAACATTTGGTAATTTTTATTACATTTTCATTACAAATTTTAGCATAAATGTAACCAATTAGTAACATTTTTCCTTCTTAACTTCTTGAAGATTAACTGGTTTTACAACTCAGTGATATCACCAGTACGAAGATACACAACCCATTCACAAATGTTTTTCGCATAGTCACCAATACGTTCCAAATAAGTTAACACTTGGAAGTAATCTCTACCTGCAATAAGTGAATCTGGATTCTTTTTAATCTCTTCAGTTGTCAATTCTTGAATTTTAGAATAATATTCATTGATAATTTCGTCACTGGCCGCAATTTCGTAAGCAGTCTCAATATCACCAGAATTTAAATACAAATCGAGTGAGGACTCAACTAAACGACGGGCTTCTTTGCCCATATTCTTAATTTCTTCCTCGACTATAGGAATACGAACTTCACCTTTCATGCGAATGGCTGCTTTTGCAATTGAAACAGCATGATCGCCCATTCTTTCTAAATCACTGGTTGCTTTTAAGACTGTAATCACTCGACGTAGGTCAGTTGAAACGGGTTGTTGAAGCGCAATAATCTCAAGAGATTTTTTCTCTAGTTTTACTTCAAACTC
This sequence comes from Streptococcus sp. VTCC 12905, assembly GCF_049893385.1. Classification (NCBI taxonomy): domain Bacteria; kingdom Bacillati; phylum Bacillota; class Bacilli; order Lactobacillales; family Streptococcaceae; genus Streptococcus; species Streptococcus sp. VTCC 12905. The sequence continues at coordinate 4,387 of NZ_JBMVJC010000014.1, forward strand.
ATTAATTTTTTTGTCTGCTTCAATTACTTCCTTCGCTAATTCGCGATCATGAGTCGTGAATGCACGAACAGTATTGTTAATCTGTCCTAATACTTCATTACCCATAGCATAAAATTGATTGTGAAGCTTGCCTAGTTCTACTTCAAATTGTGCTCTTAGCATATGAATCTCTTTTCTATATCTTTTTAAACGCTCTGATTAGATGGTTTATCCAAATTTACCTGTGATATAATCTTCAGTCTCTTTGTGAATAGGGTTTAGGAACATTTCTTTGGTGTCATTGTATTCAATTAGGTCGCCATCTAAAAAGAAGCCTGTACGATCTGAAATACGTGAAGCTTGTTGCATAGAACGTGTCACTAAAATCATTGTATACCGTTCTTTCAATCCGTAGAGTGTATCTTCAATCTTACCTGCTGAAATAGGGTCTAGGGCTGAAGTCGGTTCATCTAACAAAATGATTTTGGGACTAGTTGCCAATACACGAGCAACACATACACGCTGCTGCTGACCACCTGAAAGACCTAATGCTGAATCATGGAGACGATCCTTTACCTCATCCCAAATGGATGCACCGATCAAAGACTTTTCAACAGCTTCGTCTAAAACATGCTTGTCTTTAATACCATTGATTCTAAGCCCATAGACAACGTTCTCATAAATAGACATTGGAAATGGGTTTGGTTGTTGGAAAACCATTCCAATTTCCTTGCGCAAATCTACAGTATCTGTACGTGGACTATAGATGTTTTTCCCATTATAATCAATCGCACCCGTCAGAGTCACTTCAGGATTTAAATCTCCCATACGGTTTACAGACCGCAAAAGTGTTGATTTTCCTGAACCAGAAGGACCAATCAAGGCTGTAATTTCATTTGGATAGAAGTCAATTGAAACACTATTTAAGGCCTTTTTCTTATTGTAGTAAACAGACAAATCTTTTACTTGTAAAATAGGGGATGTCATAGTTTTCCTTTCTATCCGAAATGACCTGAAACATAGTCGCTAGTAGATTTAAGTTTCGCATTTTGAAAGACATTTGCCGTCTTATCATACTCAATTAAATCGCCTAAATAGAAGAACGCTGTATAATCACTCGCACGTGCTGCTTGTTGCATGTTGTGTGTCACGATAATAATGGTATAATTCTTCTTCAACTCGAACATGGTTTCTTCCAATTGCATTGTCGCTATCGGATCAAGTGCTGACGCCGGTTCATCCATGAGCAAAATTTGAGGCTTCACTGAGATAGCTCGGGCAATACACAAACGTTGTTGTTGACCACCTGATAAGGTGAAGGCTGACTTATGCAAATCATCTTTTACCTGATCCCAAAGTGCAGCTTGTTTCAATGATGTCTCAACAATTTCATCCAAAACTTTTTTATCTTTTACACCTGCACGCTCATGCGCAAAAGTGATATTACGATAAATGGATTTTGCAAAAGGATTTGGACGTTGGAAAACCATTCCAATATGCTTACGAATCTCGTAGACATTCATGTTTGGTTTATTGATATCAATTCCCTCATAGAGGATTTGACCAGTTACTTTTGCAATATCAATCGTATCATTCATTCGATTCAAACTGCGAAGATAAGTTGATTTCCCACAACCCGATGGTCCAATCAAAGCTGTGATTTTATTTTTCTCGAACTGCATATCAATGCCCTTGATTGCTTCATTTTTACCATAGTAAACATGAACATCTTTTGTTGAAAGGGCTATTTTTTCCTCTGGAAATGTAATGATATGGCGTTCATTCCAGTTGTAATCTGCCATTTTTTCTCCTTATTATGCTAACTTCTACGCTGCAGAAGTCATTTTCGCATGAAGTTTTTTACCGATGTATCTTGCAGAGAGGTTAAAGAGTAAGATGAAAATCAAGAGAATTGCTGCAGATCCAGCAGAAACTTGAGTCGCATCAGGAATTGTACCCTCACTGTTTACCTTCCAAATATGTACCGCTAGGGTTTCTGATTGACGGAAGATTGAAATCGGACTTGTAACACTTAATGGATTCCAGTTAGACCAGTCAAGAGCTGGTGCAGACTGACCAGCTGTGTAAATTAGAGCAGCAGCTTCACCAAAAATACGACCAGATGCCAATACGATACCTGTAACGATACCTGGAAGGGCTTCTGGGATAACAACATGAAGTACAGTTTCCCAACGAGATAAGCCGAGTGCTAATCCTGCTTCACGTTGTGTATGATGCACATGGCGAAGGCTATCCTCTACATTACGTGTCATCTGTGGTAAATTAAAGACTGTTAATGCCAAAGCGCCTGATAAAATAGAGAAACCATATTCAAATTGTACAACAAAGATTAAGTAGCCAAACAAACCAACTACTACAGATGGCAGAGAAGACAAAATCTCAATACAAGTGCGAATAAAGTTTGTCAAAGGTCCTTTTTTTGCATATTCAGCTAAATAGATACCTGCTCCAGTTGATAGAGGCACAGAAATCAACAGCGTAATGATTAGGAGGAAAAATGAGTTATATAACTGAATTCCAACCCCTCCTCCAGCTTTATAGGAAGATGACTTGCTTGTCAAAAAATGCCAGTTGACATGTGGCAACCCTCTCACAAGAATAAAGAGGATAAGCGCTGTTAAGATAATAACAATCACTGTTGCGATTGAGTATAGAACTCCTGTCGCAAGTTTATCCATTTTCTTAGCGTGCATAGTTTTTCTTACCCTCTCTTGTAATAAATTTCATAATCATGTTAAAGACAAGGCTCATCAAGAGCAAGACAAGAGCCAATGACCAGAGCACGTTATTTTGGACGGTACCCATAACAGTGTTACCGATACCCATCGTTAAGACGGAGGTCAATGTCGCTGCTGGTGTAGTCAATGACGTAGGCATAACTGCTGAGTTACCAACTACCATTTGAATTGCAAGAGCCTCACCGAATGCACGAGCCATACCAAAAATAACAGCGGTAAAAATACCTGGCTTAGCTGCATTCAAGGTAACACGCCAAATTGTTTGCCAACGCGTCGCACCCATCGCAAGACTAGCTTCACGATAATGACGAGGTACAGCTCGCAAACTATCAACGGTCATAAATGTTACTGTCGGTAAAATCATAACAAAGAGAACACATACCCCTGATAAGATACCAAAACCAGTACCACCAAAAATAGAACGTACAAATGGTACAACAACTTGGAGTCCAATGAAACCATAGACTACTGATGGAATACCTACCAAAAGTTCTATAACAGGTTGTAAAACTTTTGCACCACGCTTTGGAGAAATTTCAGTCATAAAAACAGCTGCTCCAATCGCTATCGGAGTGGCGATAATGGCTGATAAAATAGTAACAATGAATGAACCAGCAATCATGGGTAAGGCACCAAAAGTTTTAGAGCTTGGTTCCCACTTATCACCAAATAAAAAATCTGTTATGTTTACACCATCTACAAAGAAAGTTGACAGCCCGCGTTGAGCTACAAAAATTAAAATCATAGCCACAATAAATACAATCAAACTAAGGCAAAGAAACGTCAATACCTGTCCAAACTTTTCCAAACGAGAGTTTTTGGAAGGCATCGATAATTCTTTTTCGAGTTGTTCGTTTTTCATCCCTACTCCTTCACTGATACCACACCATCAGCAGTTTTTTCTACTTTCATATCGTTGATTGAAATATAGCCCATGCTCACAACAATACCTTCTTGCACTTCATCCGAGTACATGTAATCAAGAAATTCCTTGGTTAAACCATCAGCTTCACCCTTCGTATACATGTGTTCGTAGGACCAAATCGGCCAATCATTTGTTGATACATTTTCAGTCGTTGGCTCAAAACCATTCAACTTTATTGTTTTGATAGAATCATCCAAATAGGCAAAAGCCAAGTATGAAATAGCTCCTGGTGTTTGAGCTACAATTGATTTGACCATCCCATTTGAATCTTGTTCTTGACTTTGAATAGCTTGTTCACCATTCATGATAATTGCATCAAAAGTTGCTCGAGACCCTGAACTAGCTGCACGGTTAATGATTGAAATTGGTAGAGCACTACCACCCAACTCTTTCCAGTTCGTAATTTCACCAGTGAAAATCTTACGAAGATTTTCCGTTGAAATGTCATCAACTGTTACTTGCTCATTAACAATAACTGCTAGACCTGCAACAGCAACTTGGTGATCTACGAGCTGACTAGCGTCAATTCCTTCTTTTTCCTCTGCGAAGACATCTGAGTTCCCAATCTGAACTGCACCAGATTGAACTTGCGAAAGACCAGTACCTGACCCCCCACCTTGGACGTTAATCGTTTTTCCTAGGTTTGTCGAACCAAACTCATCGGCTGCTGCTTCAACCAAGGGTTGCAGTGCTGTTGATCCAACTGCGGTAATGGATTCTCCACGATCAATCCAAGCAGAGCAGGCAGATAAAGCCATGCTAGAGATGAGAAATAAAGCTGCAATTCCTAGCTTATGCTTTGTTTTCATATCAAATATTCCTTTACGTTTTTCAGTGGAATTCCTAGTTTTTTACTTGATTTTTACATAGTATTTACAAGAAATTTCCACTTATCCACTATAACATATAACAAGACAAGTTGCAAAAATAATTTGCTTCTTCTGACTTAAAATCTTAGTCCTTTGGGGAAGCTATTTTTCAATACTCCAGAAACGATTTTTGAAAAGCCTAGCCCATTTCCAGCAACGGCAACTTGATACCAACCATTTGGTAATTCTTTAGGCACCTCAATCGTCTGACCTGCAGTATATTTTTGAAAATCTTCCGCTGAAATTTCAACTCGCTTCATCACTTCATCACTATGTAATGCAAGGCCGAGAGCAAAACTGGGTTCAAAGCGCTTCTTCTTAAACACACCCAGATGTAAACCATTACGTGCAATTTTAATTTTAGATAAATCAGGAAGCTCCTTGGGTAATAAATAGAGATTATCTCCAAACGCCTGTAAAACACCGTCAAATTGTATTGTCAGGTGTTCTTGTTTGAAAGACTGCCATAATTGTTGCTGTTCACGATTTAAATTTGACTTCCCAAATTTCCTTTTTTTCGTGGAACCTTCCCCTTTATATCGAAATTTCGCTACAAACTGTCCTTCTCCTTTAAAACGATGAGGATACATCCGAGCCGTCTCAGGATAGCCAATACCTTCAACCATACCATTTTGTTTCGGAATATCAATTAATTCTAAAGCATATTGCTCCAATAACCATCGAACAATATCTTCATTTTCTTCAGGCGACCACGTACAGGTAGAGTAAATGAGTTGTCCATTAGGTGCAAGCATTTCAAGAGCTGATTCCAAGATTTCCTTTTGCAACTGCGCACACTGAGCAAGATAGTTTTTAGACCAATACTGAATAGCATCCGGGTCTTTTCTAAACATTCCTTCGCCAGAACAAGGTGCATCCAAGACAATCATATCAAAATAATCTGAAAAAACACTTGCTAATCGCTGAGCTGACTCATTTGTGACAACCACATTCCTTGCTCCGAATCTCTCGATATTTTCGGCAAGAATTTTGGATCTTGTGGCTGAAATCTCATTACTAACTAAAATCCCTGTATTCTCTAAATATGAAAGTAAATGGGTGGTCTTTCCTCCAGGAGCTGCTGCTAAATCCAGTACCTTCATCCCTTTTTCAGGAGCAGCAACTTGCCCAACAATCTGTGCAGCGGGTTCTTGAGAATAAACCAAACCTGTCACATGTTCGATGGACTTTCCAGAAACCTTACCGTAGTAAGACCAAGGCATATTCGGTATTGCATCTGGGAATTCCTTCTGTTGTTCTTTTAAAGGATTTGTACGAAAGCCAGAAACTGCAGAAGATTCAAAACTCTCAAAAAATGCTTGGGCATCTGGGCCAAGCAAGTGCGTATATTTTTCAATAAATTCCTGTGGTAATTGTATCAATGGATAAACCTCTTAATCTCACTCAAACTAGCTTTTGGGACCAACATCACATGTTCTCGACCAGAAAATTGGGGAGCATCACCTTCTAAGCTCAATAACTGACAATCTAAACCTTCCCCTAAAATGCTCGCCGCCGCATAATCCCATGGATAAAGATTTGAAGCATAAGCTAATAAGCGTCCTTCTAAGACGTGAGAGAAACCAATTCCAGCACTACCAACAGAACGAGTCCCTAATGAATGATTGGCCAAGTCACCTAAGCCATACTGATTTGTAGCATATAAGGTTGCATTTAAACCAATCAAGCTTCTTTTCAAAGATGTAGCTGTGGGAATCTCAAGTTGTTGATGATTGAGATAAACTGGAAATTGCCCTCCACCATGAAATAATTTATCTTGCATCACATCATATATGATTGCGAATTGACCAACACCATCTTCAAAATATGCCAAAAGAATGGAAAAGTCATTCTTTTGAGCGATAAAATTCGTTGTCCCATCAATCGGATCCAGCACCCATACCTTTCCCTCTTTTATGGAGCCAGTTTGTCCACCTTCTTCACCAAATACGCTATCCATTGGAAATTCCGAAAGAATCTTTTGGCTCAATTGGTCTTGTACCTGTTTATCTAAGTGCGTGACTAAATCTTGAGGATTGGTTTTTTCATCTATAATAAGAGGGTCATATAAATGATCACGTAAGAACTCGCCCGCTTCAAGAATAATCTGCTTAGCAAAATGATATTTAGTTTCCAAATCGGATCATTCCTTTCTGTTTTTCTTGGGCAGCCTTTACAACTCGATAGCTCGAGTAACCTGACGCTTCTTCGAAATATCGATCAATTTGTCTTTCTTGCCCTTTGCTTCTTACAACTTCTTTAAACTTTTTATACTGTTCAAGAACGAGTCTTGCTTCTACACCCTTTTCATATGCTTCTTCCACTCTATTCAAAAAAGAAAGCACTGAGGAAATTTCCTCTGTGCTCCACGAAAAATCAAGCGGATATGAGTATTGTTTATCCATGTCTCTATCCTATTTCTGCTCGTAATGTTGCATTCTTTAATTCTTGCTTGCGATAGTTTCGCGGTAGAAATGCCCGAATTTCATCCTCATTAAACCCTATCTGCATCCGTTTTTCATCAAGGATAATCGGACGCCGAAGTAAACTCGGATATAGCTCGATTAACTCAATGAGCTGTCTCACGGACAGTTCATCCAGGTCAATATCTAACTTTTGAAACACTTTTGATCGTGTTGAAATCAAATCATCTGTCCCATTTTCAGTTAGAGACAAAATTTGTTGTAGCTCATCAGCAGTTAAGGGACTAGTCATAATGTTATGCTCATTAAAAGGCACCTCGTGGCTAGTCAGCCATGCTCTAGCTTTACGACAACTCGTACAACTTGGTGACAAAAATAAGGTTATCATGCCCGTACATTCCCTTCTATGCAAGCTTTTCTAATATATTATATCTTATTTTGTTATTTTTTTCAATAGGGAACCAAAGGGATTATATTAATTTTTCATAAAATTTAATGACTGTTAACACAAATGTATTAGCAAGTTCTTTGAAATCTATTGGTTTACTTACTTGTCCAATGCAAGGCGTAGTTTTCATCGGACTTCATCTGCTCCATGAGACTCTCAATTCCATCAAATTTGACCATATCTCGAATTTTTTCAAGCCAAAAAATAGTTATTTTTTCACCATAAATAAAGCGGTCAAACCCAAAAATATGGGCTTCTATCCGCATCTCAGTTCCATCAAAGGTCACATTTTTTCCAACGCTTGTCATAGCTCGATAGCGTTTTCCATCTACTTCGACTTCAGCGACGTAGACTCCCTCAGATGGTAAATAGACACGGTCAAAAGGAGCTAGATTTGCTGTTGGATAGCCGATGGTGCGCCCTCTGGCATCTCCATGAACCACAATTCCCTCCGTCATAAATGGATAACCTAAAAGTTGATTAGCTAAAGTGACATCCCCTGACTGGATAGCCTGACGAATGCGAGTTGAAGAAACTTTCTCTCCACCCAAACTCACTTCACTTACAATTTCTACCTGACCATCAAATAGCTCTGTCAAATCTTTGACATCTGCTCTGCAATTTCCAAAATGATAATCAAATCCAGCAACCAAGACCTGAGCATTTAACCCTTTTACATACCGCTCAATAAATTCTTCTGGAGTATTACTGGCAAATTCGCTAGTAAATGGCGTCATGACCAGTTGATCCACACCATATTTCTCCAATAAGAGATAGCGCTGTCCCTCACTTGTTAAATGTAGCAATAATTCTGGTGTAAAACGAGAAAAGGCCAACCGAGGCGATTCTGGAAAGGTCAAAACAGTAACCGTCAGCCCTCGTTCATCTGCCACCTTTCGTGCACGTTCAAAAAGGGCTTTATGCCCCAGGTGAATTCCGTCAAAATAGCCAAGTACCAAAACAGTTGGTTCTTCTTTTTGCAATTCGTTAAAATCTTTAATTGTTCTTATATTCATGTCTTTTATTTTATCACAGTTATTGAGAAATTTCTTAGACCAAAACCTTGCTCGGTTTGTACAGCTGGTCGCGTTTTTCAAAAATAGCAATCAACTGACCATTATGAAAGCCTGCTAAGCGCTCTGCTTCTGCATTCAATTCTACAAATCGACCAAATGTAGCATCTTGCACCTGCTCTTCTTTCAATTCTACAACAGGTAAATCCCCGATACCACGTTCAATAGGTTGGAGAAATGAAAAATCATTTTCAGCTACCATCGAAGAAATTTCTTCCAAAGTCAAGGCGTCCGCTAGGTCCATTCCAGCTGAACCAGTTCGTTTCAGCTTAGACATGTGGCTGGCGTAGCCTAACTTAGCACCTAAGTCAACAGAAAGAGTACGGACATAGGTGCCCTTTCCACAACGAACTCGGAAGGTAAAACGTGCACAGTCATCTGCCAACTCAATTTGGCTGGTACGTTCAAAACTATATATGTAAATTTGGCGTTGGGGACGTTCGACTTCTTCACCTTCCCGTGCGTATTCGTAGAGTTTGCGGCCATTGACCTTGACAGCTGAGTACATAGGCGGAATCTGGGTAATCCTTCCGACAAAACTGGCCATAGCCTCATCCACTGCCTGCTCTGTTATGTCCAAAACAGGCGTCCGCTCAACAAGGTCGCCCGACGCATCTTCGGTCGTGGTTGAGTAGCCGAGGGTAATCTCCCCCTCGTAAATCTTGCCCTCTTCCTGCATATACTCAATCATACGCGTGGCCTTGCCGACTGCGATGGGCAGAACGCCTGTCACATCTGGGTCCAAGGTCCCCCCGTGACCAATCTTCTTCTCCTGCAAAATCTTGCGGAGCTTAAAAACAACATCGTGCGAGGTCATACCTGCTTCTTTATTAACGTTAATAATTCCTGAAATCATGTTCTCATTATAACACAAAAGACCGCTCTAGTGGGCGGTCCGCTATCAATCACTCATCGTAGAAACGATAACTACCAAAGGTTGTACCTATCAAATTCTCAAGTTCCTTGTGAATACGTCGCATGGTTTCAGAAGGTACTGCATCACGCGGAACTGCTTCATCAATCCCTTCCTCAGCCTCTTCATCATAGCCATACGAAAATACCAATGGGGCATCATGATACCCTTTATCACCTAATCTTAGTGTAGGCCACTCCAACAGCTTCATTTCTTTCAAAAATTCTCTAAATTTTTTTGCCTTGCTGATACGAATAGGGATATGATCCAGTTCATTTTCAACTTTTCCTTCTTTATCAACATGCTGTATCAAATAATAGTAATCCTGCAAGCTAACTGCCACTTCTACGCTTCTTCCCTCAATATAGTCAGCTCTGAAAATGATTAAGTCCAAATTCTCATAAATACGCTCAAATTGTTTCATAAAATTTCCTTTCACAATTATATACAAGATTTTCTAAATTTCTCGATGAAAATCGCTATCAATCTCAAAAAATGGTTGAATATCCTGGACATACTCCAAAACGCCTTGAAACTCTCCTTGGTCATCACGCACTGCCTTATAGACCACATAGACAAACTTGCCCATGCTCTCGGACTTGAACCACATGGTGACCTCGTCTTTTTGCCCTGTGCGGAGCAGTTCAAAAATCTTCTTGACCTTGTCTACGATTTTAGGTGGATGGCAGAGTTCCACACGGCGTCCAATCTGGCTTGGCGTTCGTTTGAAAATCATGTCTTCAACAGGGTGGCTGTCATTATAGTATTGGAAAATGTCGTCCTTGTTGACAAAGGTGAGTTCCAGCGGTAAATGGTTGAGAATGAGATTGGCCTGCTCGACAGACAAGTAACCATTGCCAAAGGTCTGCGGGCTGGTCCTATCCTGAACAGTTTCCGATTTCTCCTTGGGTGTGAAGGTAATGGTGAAGTGGCCTTCTGGTGTATCGATAATCTGCTGGTTTGACCCTGCTGGCTGCGGAGAAACTCTGTCTGCTGCCTGCTCTGCTATTTCCCCAAAAGTCTCCCGATGGGGCACCCACTTGGCTGTCGGCTTGACAATGGCGTAGCCGTAGGCGTCGCTGTCCGCTGCCACTTGGAGCCAGTCGTCCTGAGTGAAAATCTCCAGCAGAATCATGAGGAGAATGGCCTCTTCCTTGAAAATCATCTCTTCAAATTCCTTGGCAAAGGCTTCAAAATGGGCCTTTGTTGCCACTAGGTCGCCGCTTTCGAGAGTTTTTCGAGCCGTCTTGAAGAGGTCGCGAATCTCGTCGTCCACACCCCACATGACCTTAGGCGGTGAATCATGACCGTACCGCTCCATAATCGGAAAGAAGACCTTTTCTTTGCGCGTGTAGTGGTTTTCAAACTGCCCCAAGAGGTCAAACTGTCGTGTCAAACCTTGCAGAAGCTGGTCTTTCAGCTCCGCATCCTCTGTCTGCCCATACTGGTCGATGATACGGCGAATACGTAAAATTGCCGCCCGCAGTGCCAGGTTTTCCTGCTTAAAGACATAGACAGGGTGCCCCTCCTGGTCCATATCCGCCACTTCCACATCCGCAATGGCTCCTTTGAAGAGGTTAGCGTGGATATTGCAAAGGCTCATGACATCTTCAAAAGTGATCCCCGTGTCGCTGGACATAAGTTCATGCTCCATCATAGATATTTCCAGGGCAGAAACTCCCTTGAAATGCTGATTAAACTGGTCTTGAACAGACTCCGGACTGGCACCATTGTGCAGTTCTAAGAGAATATTCTTCAAAATATCAATCCGTTGGTCTTTCATACTTCTCCTCCTATCACCTCATAGCCGTTGCATTCCAAGACCTGTCGAATACGGTCTAGCGAAATCTTGGTCATCTTAGATCCTGTCCTCAGACTGGTCACCTTACCAACTGTGTTCAGCATGGCTGGATTAGCCAAGGGCTTGAAACCAAGCTCTACCAGAATCTCCTTGACTTCTGGGTGCTGGTTGATAATCTCTGCAACAGGCAGATTTAGGTCAATGGTGTTCATTTATGTTCTCCTTTCAACGCCTCAAACTTAGCTTTCATGGTTGGGTTATTGCGGGTTAGTTTTTTGACGGAGACGTCGTCTAGTTTATTATTGGCTAGGCGAAGCTGGTTTTCGCTGGTGGTCAGGGCTGCCTTGACAGCTTCCATTCGCTTGATTGCCTTGTCGATTTCATCAATAGCTTTTTGGAAATTGTTGCTGGCCGATTGATAGTTTTTTGAAAAAGCATTCTTGAAAATTTCCAAATCTTCTTCAAAATGAGTAATATCAATATTCTGCTCCTTAACCAAGGCTAACTCCTGCTGGTATTGCAGACTATTAAGCGCAGCATTTCGTAAAATTCCGATTAATTGGATAAAGAACTGTGGTCGAATAACATACATCTTATCATACTCATGACTAACATCCACAATCCCTGTATTGTAATAGTCATTGTCCGCCTCTAACATGCTAACTAATACGGCATATTCGCATTTTTTCTCCCTACGGTCCTTATCCAACTCCTTAAAGAAATCAGCGTTTTTATGCTTGGTCTTGGTCGTATCCGCCTCATTTTTCATTTCGAACATGATGGAAATGAATTCCAAACCCGACTCGTCAAAATCACGGAAGATGAAATCTCCTTTTGAACCGGACACTGATACTTCGTTGTCCTTCGCAAATTTGGCACGAGGAAAAGCATAAGAACGAACCTTGTTAAACTCCGCCTCAGCAAATTGCTCCAAGCTCTCTCCAATTGCCTTTGTAGACTGCTGGGCCTTGAAATTTTTGTAAAATTCCACCTGCTCATCCGCGGCCTTAAGCCGTACTTCGTACTCCTGACGAATGGTCGCCATGGCTAACTCTTGCTTTTGTTCCTGCAAAACCAAAGCATTTTGCGCCGCATCCCGCTCCTTCTCCATCTGAGCTACCGCCTGCTGCAACTCCAAGTCCTTGGCAAGACGGATTTGCCCCAATTGAGCCTTAAGTTCTTGGACTTCTTGGTCTTTTTTAGAAATGGCAGAGCTGAGTTTGAGTTCCGTCTGACTAGCAAATGTATCAAGTTTTGCGGTCAGTTCCAGAATCTCCTTATCCTTATCACTCAATCTAGCCTGCAAATCATTTTCAGCCCGCTGAGCCAATAGTTCTGTCTCACGCGCCAATCGTTCATGGATTTCTTTATCAAATTCCGCACCACGTACCTGAGCTAAGAGTTGACTGTATTCTGTTTCATTGACCTGAAAGGCCGTCCCACAATGAGGGCAGGTAATATTATGAGTCATCTTTTTCTCCTCTAATCAGTAATCTTTTCAATTGTTCTTCTAAAAACAATGTCCACTTCTCCTGTAAGTTTTTGCGCTCAGGTAAGTCCTCTAGATGTAAGAGCGCCTGTATGCATTCGTTCTGAACGAGCCAACCAGTCATGTCTTTTTGAGCGTTCGCAAATTCATTACCAAAATCTTCTGGAATTCGTTCCTCAAAAGAAATCAAGGTCCGATTTTCTAGCTGAGACAGTGTAAATGAAACAATTGCTGAATCCCACGTATAGGCAATTTTCTGGTTTTCTCGATAGTCAAGAAGAACCATCACTTCACAGAATCCTTCCATTTCAAAAACCAGCTTATCGCCCTCAACTCTCAACTATGGAAACCAGCGTACAAAACCAGAATCGGTCGCTAGCAGATTCCACGTTTCAGCCAAACCAGCTGGAACATTATAAGAGATAGTTAGTAAATAGGTATCTAATTCTTTCTGGACATTAATCTTCAAACGTGAGTCCTCTTCTATTTTCTTATTATACCAAAAAACACCGGCCAATAACCGATGTTCACTAGTTGTCTATAATTTTTTAATCATGTCCAAACAAGGGAGCTATTCATTCCAAAGGATTAAAAAAACAATATCTTGATAAAAGCGACAATCTGTTCTCTTTCCTTCATCAACTATTTCTACCTATTGAAACACGGTTTACGTGGCACATGCTCCAAGATTTGTTTTCCAAGTGAAGCTAGATTCTCTTGGCACACAATGAACATTGCTATTTTTGATATAGCTCTATTTATTAATACTTTTATTTCAATCATCTATCACCTAATATATTTTACTATACAGAATAGGATTAACTATTTCAATCATTCCTCTCCCGATTTGTGCTATACTAGTCTTATTGGAAACAAGGAGGATATTATGATAAAACTCATCGCCCTTGATATGGACGGAACGCTTTTAAATGAAAAAAAAGAGTTGAAACAAGCAGAGATTGACGCTATTCATAAAGCTGTTAAAGCTGGTGTCACAGTGGTTTTATGCACAGGACGTCCTTTAGTTGGCGTAAAACCCTTTGTCAAACAACTAGGGTTTGATACGGAAGAAGAATATATCATTGTCAATAATGGTTGTTCGACACATTCTACAAAAAATTGGGCCCTAGTTGACTGGGAGGAATTAGCTATTTCAGACATCGAATATCTCAGTACCTTCACAACTAGTGATGCTGTCCAAATCTCCCTTTTTGATGAAGAGGAGTACTTTGTATTAGCAGAACAAGCAAATGCGACAGTGTCCTTAGATGCTGGATTAGTTGGTATGACACCATTACCAATTGATCTTAAAGAGGCTACATCAGGTAAACATCGTTTCTTCGAAGCTATGTTTGTTGGTGAAAAAAATGCCATTGATGCATTTGAAAATCAATATAACACTTTGCTCAGCAAACGCTATTCCACCGTTCGTTCACAGGACTATCTCTTGGAAATTCTACCAGATGGAGCAAGCAAAGCTTCTGGTTTGAAAAAGCTAGCGGACCGCCTCAGTATTCTTCCTGAGGAAATTATGGCCATAGGTGATGCCAACAACGACCTTGAAATGATAGCATTTGCAGGTCTGGGAATTGCCATGGGCAACGCCAATGAACAAGTCAAGGCTATTGCCCAAGACATTACAGATACCAATGAAAACAATGGTGTTGCAAAAGCCATTGAAAAACATATTTTGAACAAGTAAGGAGACAACATGAAATACCCTACACTTTTAGACCGTTTTTTAGTTTATGTCAAAGAAAATACACGCTCTGATGAGAGCTCAACAACTACACCTTCTACCTATAATCAAGTTGAGTTTGCACAAAACATACTCTTGCCTGAAATGAAACGCATTGGTTTACAGAATGTCCACTATCTACCAAATGGTTTTGCGGTAGGAACACTACCTGCCAATGATCCAAGTTTAACACGCAAAATTGGTTTCATTGCCCACATGGATACGGCTGATTTCAACGCAGAAGGTGTCAACCCACAAATCATCGAAAACTACGACGGCAATCCAATTGCCTTGGGCACTTCTGGCTATGAATTGCATCCAAAAGACTTCCCACAACTTGCCAACTACCAGGGTCAAACCCTGATTACCACAGACGGTACTACCTTGCTAGGATCTGATGACAAGTCAGGAATTGCAGAAATCATGACGGCAATTGAATACTTGGTGCAGAACCCTGACATCAAACACTGTGAAATCCGTGTCGGATTTGGTCCTGACGAAGAAATCGGTGTCGGTGCAGACAAGTTTGATGTGGAAGATTTTGATGTAGACTTCGCCTATACGATGGATGGTGGACCGCTAGGCGAGCTCCAGTACGAGACCTTCTCAGCTGCAGCTGCTAAAGTTGATTTTTTAGGACGCAATGTACACCCAGGTTCAGCCAAAGATCAAATGATCAACGCTTTCCAACTAGCTATCGACTTCCACAATGCTCTTCCTGAAGAAGACCGCCCTGAAAAAACGGAAGGCTATCAAGGCTTCTTCCACTTGATGAACATGGAAGGTAGTGTTGATACCGCTTCAACTAGCTACATCATCCGTGATTTTGAGGAAAAAGATTTTAAGGCACGTAAACAACTCATGCTGGACATTGCTGAGGAAATGAATGCCAACTTTGACACTCCACGCGTCATTGTCCACTTGCATGATCAGTACTATAATATGAAGAAAATCATCGAAAAAGACATGACTCCAATCAACATTGCTAAAGAAGTTATGGAAAATCTTGGTATCAAACCTCTCATTGAACCTGTTCGCGGGGGAACAGATGGGTCTAAGATTTCTTTCATGGGCATACCAACGCCAAATATCTTCGCAGGTGGTGAAAACATGCATGGCCGTTTCGAATTCGTTAGTCTTGAAACCATGGAAAAAGCTGTTGACGTCATCCTTGGAATTGTTACTTCTAAATAAGATTTAAATCGGTTATCAAATGATAGCCGATTTTTTAAAATGTTTAAAAAATATATAAAAAATGCAAAAATATATTGTATTATTGAACTAATACTATTATAATGGAATTATCAAATAGAAATGGAGAATTATTATGACAAACGAAACATTACTACAAGGTATTCTTATCGGTATTTGGGGAACAGCACTTCTTTTCTCACTTATTTGGTATATCTTGGTTGCTATTTCAAACTACCTCCTTTTTGAAAAAGCAGGCTATGCAGGTTGGAAATCATTGATTCCATTTTACAATCTCTATATCCAACAATGTATCACATTTGGCTATGAAAAAAGATGGTTCATCCTCCTTTTACTGATTCCACTAGTAGGACCTCTATACGGCATCTATCTGGTTTACTCTTTTGGCCGTAGTTTTGGACTGTCAGCCCTACAAGCTGTCTTGTATGTTTTCTTTACACCAATCTTTAACCTCTACCTAGCCTTCAATGACGGAAGTCGTTACCAAGGCCCGCAGGAATTCTTTATTGATTAATATATTGGAAATAAGACTTGCGAAACAAGTCACTATCGTAGAGTACGACAAGCCGAAAGCGACGATGTATCAAAGCCAAATCAAATGACTAAACCTTGAAATGAGAAAGTAAAAGAGCTATATCTATAGCTTAATGACGCAAACACAGTTCTCCCTATTTCCAGCCTTCAAGATCTCCCAGATAGCTGAAACTAGGCTACTTTTGATTTTCATTGAGTACAAGATAGATTTTAAGCCCTCGCACAAGCAAAGACTTTTTTATACGAATAGAAAAATCAGAAGTACCATCACAGCAAGGCTAACCAGTATAGATAAGGAATTGACATTCGCAGGTTCTGCAGAACGGCTTCCTAATTTTAATGCATAAATTGGTGACATGACCGAAATTGGAGATGCTAAGCACACCAGAAGCATTATTTTCATAGACTGCTCAATTGGGAATAGAAAATAGATGAGGGCCCCCATCAAGATATTGGCCCCTACTCGCAAAAACAAGAGGTAGGACAATCGACCAATTTCCTTCCAATTCAGTTTTAAATCAAGGAGGATTCCCAACATCAGCATCGCTAAAAACGGATTGGCATTGCTAGCAATCGTCAAAGTAGAGAGAATTTCTTGTGGAAGTTGTATGGATAAACTGGCTAGTAAAAGACTGACTAAGTATACCATTAGCGGAATAGAGCGCGAAATGTTTTTTAAAAATGATGTAACAGACATCCCTTCTTTTTCTACATCAATTCCAGTTGCAATACTGTAATTTCCTCCTAAAACCATAATTGCATTTCCTGCATCAAAGACGATAACGCTTAGCAAACTGCTCGCTGGAAAGAAGGCTTGAACAAAAGGTAATGTGAAAGTACCTATATTGTATCCAGATAATTGCATGAGCCCGACTGAGGCTTGATGTCCAGAGTGTTTAGCCTCCCAGTATCCCACTAGATTCAAAAGAAGATTACACAAAATTCCTAAAAGGAATGGGAGATAGAGACTGAGTGATACTTGTGCTGTTGAGGAGGCGATGAATAAGGAAGCTGGCAAAGTTACATTCATGACCAGAGTGGAAAAAATAGTGGCATCTTCTCTTCGGACTATTCCCTGGATTTTTAAAATGTAACCGAGACCTATTACGCAAATAAAACTAAAAGCGCGAGTTAATAATTCAAGTTCTGTCATGGATATAGTATAGCATAGAGAAGTTCATTCTGATTATATATAAAAATTTTATATAAACACTTGATTTAGGAAATGATAGGAATTGACCTTCCAAACTATTATAATCCAAAAGCCACAGATTACCTCTACATCTCTACACTAGATGAAGAACTGACTATTCGATAATTGCAAAAAGCCCTCCTCACGGAAGGCTTTTTAGCTTAGTTGAATAATAAGATTGAAATGAGGGTTAGGATTGCTGGCCCTCCCTGGGTCAAAAGGATTTTAGGACTAGAAGTCGCTGCTCCGTAGCCTGCCGCTCCAATAACAAACAAGACAAAAATAGTTGTCACTTCAAGGTTGCCTGTGAAAATTCCATACAAGAGAAAGACAGCTAATAAACCATTATAGATTCCCTGATTCTTAAATAGAGTGGTCACAGATTTACGTTGCAACTCATCCTTGGCCATATTGAAGACACGGCTTGTAGAATTTGAATGGGTCGCAAAGGTTTCCAAGTACATGATATATAAATGTTCAATAGCTACGATACTAGCTAGAATAGTGGTAAAAATAGACATAATGTCTCCTCTCTAAAAATTAAATAGGTAACTCTTGCAAGCCAATTAGTAGTTTGTCAAGCATGGCAAGAAATTGATTCCTCTCTTCGAGAGTCAAAACTTGGTTCATTGCTTCCTTGATCGCAAGATGATGGGCTGGAGGGGCAGAAATCAGTGCTTCTCGAGCCTGCTCAGTCGGCCATACAAGTACTTCTCTCTGATTCTTAGGATTTCGTTCACGACTAATATAACCTTGTTCTTCTAACAATTTCAGATGCCTAGTAATAGCTGCTCGATCAATCTGAAGTCGCTGCTGTAATGCTAATTGATGCATCGGGGCATCCTCCAACAATATCCGTAATATGGTGTAGCGTGTCAAGCTGATTCCCAATTGCTTTTCAAATAGATTAGAAATCGATTCATCAGCCACTTTTAATCTGTATAACATATCTTCCATTTCTTGCATAGATTTACCTCTTTTGATTGATTCGTCAATCATTGATGAATCAATTATATTACATTCCGAACAATTTGCAATTTATTTGCTTATCTATCAAAAAAATGTGTTTCCTATACCTATATTTTGTTATAATGAAGGAAAACAAGCGGAAGGACACATTGATGGAAAACACTCCTAGACTATACTTAGTCATAGATATACTCATGCTAGCTGGTGCTATTTTAGCGCAAAGCGGAGCTGAAATTCATCGAGTAGAGGATACAATGATTCGGATTGCACATTCACAAGGAATCGAACAAGCTAATGTTCTGGCGATTCCTGCTGCAATCTTTTTCTCCATTGATCATACAAACATTTCTCGTATGAAACGTATTGTGAGCTCAAATTACGACATGCAAAAAGTTTGTGATGTCAATCAAGTCTCCCGCTCTCTTGCCAATGAAGAAATTAGTTTGGAAGAGGCTTGGCAACAATTAAATAGAATAAAACAACAAAAACCACCATATAATAATATCCAAGTAACCTTGGCCGCAGTGATCGCTGCTCCTTTTTTTACCATTATGTTTGGTGGATCGCTTTTAGATGCTGCAAGCGCTATCCTTGCCACGGCCCTAGCTTTTCCTCTCTCTCTCATTGTAGATCGCTATATTGGAATTGACTTTGTCACAACTTTTGTCGGCGCTTTTGTGTTCTCACTCACATCCTACATACTAAGTACCCATACGAACCTTACCATCAATCCAAACCTGATTAACGCTGGTGCGGTCATGCCATTTGTACCTGGCATTGCATTCACAAATGCTGTGAGGGACCTGATGACCAACCATATTAATACTGGAATGACCAAGTTCTTTCAAACTGCGCTGATTATTTTATCACTTGGTGCTGGGACTACAGTCGCCCTGATGCTTGTGAGGTAAGGTATGACTTCCATTAATTTTTTATTTCAGGCGATTGCATCTTACATCGCTATTGCTGCTTTTTTAATTGTTCTCAATGTTCAAAAGAAAATGTTGATTCCGGGTGGTCTCCTAGGTATGCTTGTTTGGCTTATTTATCTTTTACTATTGGAACCAACAAATGTCTTGATTGCTACCTTTTTCGCAGCAATTATCGGATCCTGTGTCAGTCAGATCATGAGTATTTGGTTAAAAACACCCTCCGTCATCTTTTCATTGGCTATACTTGCTCCACTTGTTCCGGGTTACCGCGCATACATGTCTACTACCTATTTTGTTTCAGGCGAATATGCTCAAGCACTCACCAATATTACAACCGTATTGGCACTAGCTTTGGTTATCCCAATTGGTATGGCAAGTGGCACTATCTTATTACGCCTTTATAAGGTCATGAATGCTCATGAAAATTCAGTCTAACCCCTTGAAAACAGGGGCGCTTTTTGTTACAATGAAAACTTATTCAAGGAGATGCCATGAACCAAACTGTTTCCAATCTAAAGTGTGCTGAACGTGGTGCCTTACTATCAATAGGTACCTACATAGTCTTGTCAATTATAAAACTGACTGCAGGTCAAGTCTTTCATTCAGATGCCTTGCGAGCAGATGCCTTCAATAATATTTCCGATATTATTGGAAATGTTGCCGTACTGGTTGGATTGAAAATGGCCCAAAAACCTGCTGACACTGACCATAAATTCGGACATTGGAAAATGGAAGACCTCGCTAGTTTGATGACTTCTTTCATCATGTTCGTCGTTGGTTTTCAAGTCCTCTATGATACCTTACAAAAAATAATTAGTAATTCTCCAGTCGAGGTAGACATCACGGGGGCAATAGTAGGTGTTTTCTCCGCACTCGTTATGTTGGCCGTATATTTTTATAATAATCGCCTAGCGAAAAGAGTTCATTCTAAAGCACTTGAAGCCGCTGCCAAGGACAATCTATCTGACGCTGTCACCTCCATTGGAACTTCTATAGCAATCTTTGCTGCAGCCTTTAACTTCCCAATTGTTGATAAAATTGCTGCTATCATCATCACCTTTTTCATTCTAAAAACTGCATATGATATTTTTATGGAGAGCTTTTTCACACTCTCAGATGGTTTTGATGAAAACTTATTGAAAAAATACGAAGAGGATATTCTCAAACTTCCTAAAATTGTTTCTGTCAAGTCACAACGTGGTCGCACCTATGGTGCCAATATCTATCTGGATATTGTCCTCGAAATGAATCCGGATCTGTCCGTTTATGAAAGTCATGAAATAACTGAACAGGTTGAGCAACTCCTAACACTCAAACATGGTGTTTTTGATGTAGATATACACGTAGAACCATCTGAAATTCCACACGATGAGATGTATGAACACGTTTATGATAAACTCTTCCGATTTGAAACAGAAATACAAGCACATGCTACTGGATATGAGACTTTAATTGATGAGAACTACCTTCTCATCGATGCCAAAGGTCGGTATCAAGATAAAACTCAAATGCTTGAAAGTCACCCTGTTCAAACAAACTATCTTTCCAACTATCAGATGATTTCTATTAGTCAAAAGTCTAAACTAGTTACATTTGAAATTGGCGATTTTGTCCATACATCCCTCTGGCGTCGTCATGAAAATTGGACTGTCTTTTTCCACCAAATTTCAAAGAAATAAGCCTAGTCTGAACGACTGGCTTTTCTTTTGCACCAAAAAAGAGCACTAGGCTCTTTTATTTATATTTTTAGTTTTTTACTGCATCAGTTGCCACATCATCTCCAAACCATTTTTGAGAGATTTCTTGGAACTTACCTTCTTTGTACAATTCAGTAAATGCTTTATTGATATTTTCTACAAGTGTCGTATCTGACTGACGAGCTCCGACAGCGAATGCTTCATTTTCAAAACCAGCATCAATGATATTATAGTCATCAATGATTCCCTCTTGTTGCAAGTAGTAATTAGCATATACTCGGTCAATCAAGAGACCATCAATACGATCATTTTTCAAGTCAATCAAGGCTTCATTGAATGTTGCATATTGGCTCGCATCATTATTTTGCACAATATCTTTTAGGATAGCAGGCTGGCCTTCAAATACTGAATATCCTGAGGAACCGGCTTGCGCACCCAACACCTTGTCTTTCATATCAGATACCTGACTGATGTTGGAAGATTTTTTGGTGACAAGAACTTGTTGATTGTCCGTGTAAGGATTGGTGAAAAGAACTTTATCTTTCCGTTCGTCCGTAATTGAATACCCATTCCAAATTAAATCGATATTGCCATTCGTTAATTCCGTTTCCTTCAAGTCCCAGTCAATTGGCTGCCATTCAACAGTTATTCCATATTTTTCAAAAACAGCATTTGCTAAATCAATATCAAAACCTGTGTAAGAACCATCTGTTTGTTCAAATCCCATAGGAACGAAGGTTTTATCAAACCCAATCGTAATAGATTTTTCAGATTCGTAGGTAGACCAGTTATCTGACTTGGTTGCTGAGTCGCTAGACCCACATGCTACTAAAGCGAGACTCGATACGAGAGCAACTGCTCCTAAAACAATCTTTTTCATATTCATCATTTTAATTACCTCAATGTTTTGGTTCAATTTTGATGATTTCATCTGCGATATTTTTAGCAAACTGCATATCGTGAGTCACTACGATTTGCGTTATACCTGTCGCCCGATTTTCAAGAATCAATTTTTCAACTTCTTTTCTCAATTCGGGGTCCAAGGCTGAAGTTGGTTCATCATAACCAATAATCTCAGGATCAATCATCATAGCACGGGCTAGGGCCACTCGTTGCTTTTGTCCACCCGATAAGGAAAATGGATAAGCAGTCGCATGGTTGGCTAACCCAAGAGTATCCAATAGTTTACGGGCCTTGTCTTCCGCATCTGAACGAGACATGTTCTGTGTCTTTATTGGTGAAAGAATCAAATTTTCCAAAACGGATAAGTGTGGAAAAAGCTGGAAATCTTGAAAGACAAAGCCCAGCAAATTTCGTTTCTCTAATTCTTCAAGCGGTAGAGTTTGACCATTGTAAATCAATGTTCCTGAATCAATTGTTTCCAATCCTGCCAACATCCTCAATAAGGTCGTTTTACCACCACCTGATTGACCAACAATAGCTACAATCTTCCCCTCAGGAATAACTAAATTATAGTTGGAGAAAATCTGTTTGTTACCAAAACGTTTTGTAAGATTACGTAATTCTAACATGGCTTCCTCCTATCTATAATAGTCAAATTTCTTTTCTACCTGTTTAGAAACGAGTGTCACGACTCCAATCATCAAAAGGTAGATAGCACCTGCAATAAACATTGGTGCTAGGCTAGCATCTCGGTTGGCAGCCGTTCGACTAGCTAGCAAGAGATCGCTCACCCCAAGAGCATAAACCAATGAAGTGTCCTTCACCAATGTCATTACTTCATTGAAAACACTAGGTAGTACTATTTTTACTACCTGTGGTAAAACAATATATCGAATCGTCTGAACGGGTGTAAATTTTAATACTTTAGCGGCTTCGTATTGGCCGGCAGGGATGGCTTCAATCCCCCCTCGGAAAATTTCTGAGAAATAAGCCGCATAATTTAGGGTGAAAGCAAGAATAACCGCTGGCATTCGATCAAAAGTAATACCCACACTTGGTAAAACGTAGTAAACAAAGATTAATTGTAACAGCAATGGTGTTCCACGCATAATTAGTACATAGATATGCAATAACCACTGCAAGGGTTTAAATCGAATCTGCATCAAAAACGCAAAAACTGCTCCTAAAGGCAGGGATAAAATTAATACGAAAAAAAATACCTGCAAGGAGACAACCGCCCCACTCAATAGGCTGGGTAGGACTTCCAAAACATAATCCATAGAGCTCTCCTAAAAGAATTAGTAGGTTCTAGTATATCAAAAAATATCCTTTAATTCAAAGAATTTTCAATAAATTCTCCATTGTATTGTATATTTTTGCAAAAAGAGCCTGAAAACTTTAAAAAACGGATTTTGATTGCATTGAACAGTGAAAAGGGCTGGGGAGAGCCCTTTTCAGCTTATCTCCTAAAAACAAAAAAGAGATAAAGAAAGAGAGAACGAAGTTCGTCCTCTCTAGGTGTTAGCTTTTCATCTACCCACTACAGTTGACAAAGAGCCGAAGATTTGGATTCACCAAATCTCCTCTACAAATTATTCAACTGTTACTGATTTCGCCAAATTACGTGGTTTATCGACGTCCAAACCGCGTTGTAATGTTGCATAGTAAGCAATCAACTGTGTTGGAACGACCATAGCAATCGCTGACAAGAATGGATGAACAGTTGTAACAGTGATGTCATCTTCTTCCTTAGCTACTGCTTCATCTACTATTGTCAAGACATTGGCACCACGCGCCACTACTTCCTGGATATTGCCTCGAGTATGACTTGCGAGATGTGGATGATTTGAAATCAAGGCCAAAACTGGAACACCATCTTCAATCAATGAAATGGTACCGTGTTTCAATTCACCTGCCGCAAAACCTTCACATTGGATGTATGAAATTTCTTTCAATTTCAAGCTTGCTTCCATAGAAACGTAATAGTCACTTCCACGTCCAATGTAAAATGCATTACGAGTTGTAGCTAACAATTTTTCCACTTTTTCAGCAATCACATCTTTTTCTGACAAGCTAGCCTCGATGGATTGTGCAACGATTGACAATTCATGTACCAAATCAAAATCTTTTGCGTAGGCATTGCCATTTGCATCACCGACAGCCTTAGCCAAAACTGCCAAGGTAGCAATTTGGGCAGTATAGGCTTTTGTAGAAGCTACCGCAATTTCTGGACCTGCATGGAGCAACATAGTGTAAGTTGCTTCGCGTGACAGTGTTGAGCCTGGTACATTGGTTACTGTCAAGCTTGGAATGCCCATTTCATTAGCTTTAACCAATACCTGACGGCTATCAGCAGTTTCACCTGACTGGCTAATCATGACAAAGAGCGGCTTTTTACTCAAAAGCGGCATATTGTAGCCCCACTCTGATGAAATTCCCAGCTCTACTGGTGTATCAGTCAATTTTTCCAAGAAGTCTTTTGAGGCAAATCCTGCGTGATAGGAAGTTCCAGCAGCCAAGATATAGATACGGTCAGCTTCTTGTACTGCCTTGATAATATCCGCATCAACCGTTACCTGACCAGCTTCATTAGTATATGCGCTAATCAATTTACGCATTACAGTTGGTTGCTCATCAATTTCCTTGAGCATGTAGTATGGATAAGTTCCCTTACCAATATCTGACAAATCAAGCTCAGCTGTATAACTTCCACGTTCAATCGCATTGCCATCATAGTCCATGACTTCAACACTATCTTTTTTCACGACAACCAATTCCTTATCGTGAATTTCCATATATTCACTTGTCTCACGAATCATAGCCATGGCATCTGAGCAAACCATGTTATAGCCATCGCCTAATCCAATCAAAAGTGGAGATTTATTTTTGGCAACATAGATAGTATCTGCATCCGTAGCATCAATCAAGGCAAAGGCATATGAACCTTGAATAATCTTCAATGCTTTTTTGAAGGCTTCTAGAGTTGACAAACCTTCCTCAACAAATTGACCAATCAAGTGGACAGCAATCTCTGTATCTGTTTGTCCTTTGAAACTGTGGCCTTCTAAAAAATCATTCTTTATTTCTAGATAGTTTTCAATCACACCATTGTGTACGAGAACAAAACGACCAGTTTGTGATGTATGAGGGTGAGCATTGTCTTCAGTCGGTTTTCCATGTGTTGCCCAACGTGTATGACCAATTCCTGTTGTTCCTTCAGTCTTATCGCCAAGCTTTGCTGATAGTTCAGCAATACGGCCGACTGCTTTTACAAGATGCGCTTGGTCCCCATCTGCTACAAAAATACCTGCTGAATCATAACCGCGATATTCCAATTTTTCAAGACCTTGGATTAAGATATCAGTTGCATTTGCATTACCCACGACACCAACGATTCCACACATATTATTTACCTAAGATGTTTACTAACATATTCTTTCATTATTAATAAAATTGGTATAGCCCTATTTCAGGTCAATAAACCAGTAAAAACAGTATACAATACGCGTTTCTTTTTGTCAACACAAAAATTGGTATAGCCCTTTTCTTTATGTAAGCAAAAAAATAGGACTAGTTTTCGTTTACTAATCCTGTTTTTATAAAACCAAAATCTGAAAGCGGACTAATTCTAAACGTTAATCGACCAATCACATTTTTTTTAGGAATCAATCCAAAAGTCCTACTATCATCTTTATTCGTGCGATTATCATTCAAAACCAAAAAATAATCCCTTGGAATTACTTGAAGCTTTCCATCTGTGATGGTAGCCACCGTTAAATCCTCCGTATAATATTCTTGAAATTGAGGAGCATCCAAATAAGTTTCATCCACAACGACATCATTTCGATATAATACATCATCCATATAAGTAACTCTCTCATTAGTCATCGCAATGACTCTGCTGACATATTCGTGACCATCAATCTCATACAAAATGAAATCTCCATGTTCAATCGTTGCATTTTTAAATGCAATAATGTAATCATTTTCATGTAAATAAGTATTTGATTCATCTTTGGTAATTGTTACTGGCTCAAAAAACCAAACACGTAAACCAATGATTCCCGTTAGTAACAATAATAACAATACAATGTGTTTTACAAAATCTCTTTTAACCATAATCTCACCCTTTCACTTAACATTATATCATATTTCAAACTATTTCATTGACGAGATGACGGTAAATTTCAGAAGCAATTACTTGGTTTCCTAGTGGATTCAAATGGAGCCCATCACTATAATACTCATTATGACCTTTTGTTACCGAATAGAGATTTATAACTGGAAGATCCAATTGATTCCCTATTTCAGCAATAATTGTTTGAAGTTCTGCTTCAACAATTTGATTATTCAATCCAAAGCGACTAGTTGGAACGAAAGGTGGAATAACAAGATATACATCTGGCTGACTTGAGAGATTAGCATAACGCTCTGCCATTTCTTTATACTCCCGGACAAACCGTTCTCTATTCCAATAAGGCGCTCGGCTATCATTACTGCCTATCATGATGATCACAATATCCGCTTCGCTATCCAAAGATAACTGAGCATTTTTCTCATTAAAATAAGGAAAATCTGCAGTTGACTGAAGTGAACGCCCACTCAAACCATAATTTGAAACTTGATAATGTGAGCCAAGTTTCTCAGCTAGAATAAAAGGATAGGCATCTTTTTCACGATTCTCTAAGCCATATCCATAAGTCAAACTATCTCCGACTGTTGCAACTTTTACGGCCCCACTTCCGACGGTTAGGACCTCAGGATACATTATATCTGACACACGAACTCCTCAATTTTTCTTATTTTCTATTGTATCATGTTGAAAAAAATAAATAAACTTATGAATTTGTGATATAATTAACTTATGAAAAAACAAGTTATTATTATAGGCGGAGGAATAGTCGGTTCAACAGCCGCCTTCTATCTCTCCCAAGAAGAACAAATTGACCTTACACTAATAGACTCTGGAGTAGGAACAGCTACTCGAGCTGCTGCTGGTATCATTTGCCCATGGATGGCTCAAAAGAAAAATAAAGACTGGTATAAGTTAACATCCGATGGTGCTGTTTTCTACCGAAAATTGGTAGCCGATTTGGAAAAATCGGGTGCTACTGAGATTCCCTTCAAACAGACTGGAACTATCGGCCTAAAAAGCAAGCCTGAACTACTTGATAAAATACAAAAAATAGCCGAGGACCGTCGTGTTGACACTCCAACTATTGGGAAAATCACCCCTTTAATTGGCGCAGAAATCAGCCAGTACCTTCCACCACTCAAACCCGATTTTTTTGGAATTCATTTAGAAGGTGGCGGTCGTATAGATGGCAGTCGTTTAATCGATATCCTTCAAGAGCAAGTGTTAAAAAATGGCGGAGCGCTTCTACAAGGACAGGCAAAACTGTTAGATGCCAATACAGTTGAAGTAGAACATCAAGTGTTTAGTGCTGACCATATAATCTTAGCTACAGGGGCCTGGTTGCCACATATTCTTGAACCTCTTGGTTATCAAGTGGATGTTCGACCACAAAAAGGACAATTGTTAGAATTAGATACAGAATTCGATACAGATAATTGGCCAGTTTGTATGCCTTACGGAGAGATTGACATCCTACCATTTGAAAATGGAAAAATCATTATTGGTGCAACTCATGAAGATGATATGGGGTACGATTTAGAACTAGACCCTGAAAAAATCCAAGCCATGCATGATAAAATAGCCGAATTCATGCCTGATTTGGCAAATTATCCTGTAGCAAGAACTCGCATTGGAACGCGAGCTTATACTTCAACTTATTCTCCATTCTACGGAAATATTGAGGATATGCCTAATGTCTGGGTTGCTAGCGGTCTAGGCTCTACTGGTTTAACAAATGGGCCAATTATCGGTTGGCAAATCGCAAATGAAATTCTTGGATACGAAACAAACTTTGATCGTACACCATACTCACCTAATAATTATATAAAAAGAGTCAAAAACTAGCCTTTGACTCTTTTATTTTTCCCTTTATTTAATATATTTGAGAACTGATTCATACTACTTGAAATTGCTAAACATATAAAAACCTACTGTACAACGAATAATCGTTGATACAATAGGCTTTTCCATTATTAAATTATTTTACAGTGCGGATACGCATTGTGTTTGTATTACCTGAACCAACTGGAACACCAGCGACGATAACGATGTTATCACCTGATTGAACCAATCCTGATTCAAGGGCAGTTTTTTCAGCAACTTCAAACATGTCATCAGTTGATGCAGGTTTTTCAGTTACAACTGGAATAACACCCCAGTTCATCATCAATGATTTTTGAGTTTTTTCGTCAAATGTTATAGCCAAGATGTCAGCATCTGGACGGTATTTAGAGATAAGACGAGCAGTGTTACCAGATTCGGTAAGAGCTACGACAAGTTTGATATCCATTGAGCTTGTTGCATCTTTAACTGCTGAAGCCACAACTTCTGTTTTAGAAGCACGGTTAAAGTGATCTGAAGTCAAACGACCGTATTCATTCAACAAACTTTGAGCATTCTTAGCAATAGTTGCCATTGTGCGTACTGATTCAACAGGGTATTTACCATTTGCTGTCTCCCCAGAAAGCATTGTGGCATCTGTACCATCGATAACTGCGTTGAACACGTCTGAAACTTCTGAACGAGTTGCACGTGGTTTTTCAGTCATTGTTTCCAACATGTTTGTTGCCGTAATAACTGCTTTACCAGCCGCATTCACTTTAGTGATAATCATTTTTTGGTAAACTGGAACCATTTCGAATGGTACTTCAATACCCAAATCACCACGCGCAATCATAATACCATCAGCTGCTTCGATGATTTCATCAATATTATCGATACCTTGTTGGTTTTCAATTTTTGCGAACAATTGAACGTGATCGTTACCAGTTTCTTTACAGATGTTACGAACTTCTTCAACGTCTTTTGCAGTACGTACAAATGAAATAGCGATGAAGTTCAAACCTTGCTCAAGACCAAAACGAATATCTGCGTTATCACGGTCTGCAAGAGCTGGGAAAGGAATTTTAGTGTAAGGAATGTTTACACCTTTTTGTTTTGCGATAACACCATCATTTTCAACACCAACGATGAATTCACGAGTTTCTTCGTCTTTTGCGATAACAGTCAATCCAAGCTTACCATCATCAATAAGAATTTGTTTACCAACTTCAACGTCGTCGAACACATCCAAACCACCTGCAACGTTCAAAGCAATCACTTCTTTAGTTGATTTAATACCTTGTTTTGTTGCTACACGCAGTTGGTCACCAGTGGTATAAGAATACTCTTTTGCATCACCTTCGAATAACTCAGTACGGATTTCAGGACCTTTTGTATCCAACAAGAAAGCTACTTTTTTACCAGCAATTTCTTCAGCTCGACGTACAGTTGCCATACGTTCCCCTTGCTCTTGGTGGTCACCATGTGAGAAGTTGAAACGGAATACGTTAGCACCTTCAGTAATCAATTGGGCAATTTTTTGAGCAGATGCTTCAACATCTAATTTTTCGCCCCAGTAACCATCGTCACCAAATTTTTTACCACCGCGGATTTCAACCGCAGGACCAAGAGTTGCAACGATTTTGACACGTTTGTTCATGATATATAAAACTCCTTTTATAAATAACTGGTCTTATGACCCTTGTTTACAATCTATGATGTGTGACTTATTAGATTGAGATGTCACGATTTAACTTTGCAAGTCCCAAATCGGCTTTATGTGGATTATTGACAATAATCTTGCCATCTTCAGCCAAGCTGAACAATGCACCTTCTTCTGCAGTCCCTAGAATTGGATTTTCAACCATTTCTTCATTTCGAATTCCGACCGCTAAACCACCACGGCCTGCTTTCAATAATTTAACTGCATGTGAGCCCATACGAGATGCGAGTACACGATCACGAGCTGTTGGTGAACCGCCACGTTGGATATGACCAAGTTCAGCTACACGAAGATCGCTAACGTCACCAGCTGCTTTCAATTCTTTAGCGAATTGACTAGCCGGCATAACACCTTCTGCCAATACGATGATACTGTGTTTCTTACCATTTTCATAGCCAGATTTAACTTTTTCAACAACATCATGAATATCAAATCCTTCTTCTGGGATAATGATAATATCTGCACCAGATGCAATACCTGACCACAACGCAATATCCCCAGCGTTACGTCCCATTACTTCAACAACGAAAGTACGTCGGTGACTTGAAGAAGTGTCACGAATTTTATCGATAGCTTCCATGGCTGTTGTAACAGCAGTATCAAAACCAATAGTGAAATCAGTTCCTACAATATCGTTATCAATCGTACCAGGTAACCCAATTGCTGGGAAACCATGTTCAGTAAGACGCATAGCTCCATGATAAGAGCCGTCGCCACCAATAACTACAACACCTTCAATTCCGTGTTTTTTCAATTGCTCGATCCCTTTTAGTTGACCTTCCAACTTGGCAAATTCTGGATAACGAGCAGTACCAAGGAATGTACCACCACGAGAGATGATATCTCCAACGGAACGGACAGTTAATGGGTGAATATCTCCAGCTACCATTCCAGCATAGCCTTCATTGATACCATATACTTCCATTCCTTCTGAAATTGCTTGGCGAACAACTGCACGAATGGCAGCATTCATACCAGGTGCGTCCCCACCACTGGTTAAAACACCAATACGCTTCATTTCATTTGCTCCTTTAAAATTTCATTTTAACTGTCTTATTATAACATACTTGCAAGGAAGATGCTTGACTTTTTGCTATTTTTCAACGAAAAACCGTTTTCATAACAAATTCTGCCAACTCTTCTACTAATTGTGGTGACTTTACAACGCTAAATTGCTCAACTTTTATTGTTTCGTTCCGATCTTGATAGTGTAATATAACTGGGATGGGGCCTTTGTATCTCTCTAAGATTCGAGCAATCGCAAAATCATTTTCCCGGTTTTCTATCAAAATCCAACATTTTTCCTGAGAAACCAATTCCAACTGGTCTAGTACAAGTTGGTGCTGTCCCTCTCTTTCTTGAACCCTTCCCGTGATATAACAGAAACTATTTTCCTTTAATAATGACTGATACTTCCTGTAAGTTTCAGGAAACAAGGTAACATCTAATTTCTGTTTCGTATCAGTCACCTGTAAAAAGGCCATCTGCTCCCCAGTTTTTTTGGTTCGAATAACACGCACAGATTGAATTTGAACCAAAACTGTTGCCTTGCTTTCAGTTTCTAAATCTACAATGTCAGTAAGTCGTTGGGAAGATTGTTTTCGTAATTGAATGAGAGGGTGTGGACTAATTCCCAAACCAATTATTTCTTGTTCCATGTTGTATTTTTCGATATTGGAATAGTCATCCACATGCTTCCAACTATAGGCTTCCTCCGCAAAAAATGTCCCAAATGCTTCCGCAAAAACGAACAGATTTTCAAGATTTTCAACTATTTTCTTCCGATTCGACTCAATCTCATCAAATAAACCAAGTTGTATCAATGGCAATAACTGTTCTTTTTTTCTATATTGATGAGGTAGTCGTAGAATAAAATCTTCGAATGTAATGAATGGTCGATTTTCTATTATCCAAATAGCGAAATCTTTAGATAATCCTTTAATAGTTTTTAGACCCATGTAGATTTTATCTTTCTCAAATTTATCATGGTAGGGAATGGTATTGATGTACAATGGGGCAATCTGAAATTCGAATTGCAAGGCATCATGAATATAACCTACATTCGAATAATTCAACATCACTTCAAAAAATACATCTGGATAATGAGTTTTAAAAAAGGCCATCTGAAAGGCAAGGGCTGA
Source organism: Streptococcus sp. VTCC 12905 (assembly GCF_049893385.1). NCBI lineage: Bacteria > Bacillati > Bacillota > Bacilli > Lactobacillales > Streptococcaceae > Streptococcus > Streptococcus sp. VTCC 12905. Next base: position 36,063 of record NZ_JBMVJC010000014.1, read on the forward strand.
ATACGCATAGGCATGACTTCTATTAAAACCATAGCCAGCAAACTTGGCCATCATCGCAAAAATATCTTTGGTTTTTGACTTATCATGGCCATTCTTTTCAGCTCCTATTAAAAAATCAGCCTCCATCGCTTGCATCTCCTGAGCATTTTTCTTAGACATGGCTCGACGGAGCAAGTCAGCTTTCCCAAGTGTAAATCCAGCATACACTTGAGCAATCTGCATGACCTGTTCTTGATAAAGCATAATCCCGTAGGTCGGTTCAAGAATGGAAGCAATTGATGGATCTAACAAGACGACTGCTTCTTTGCCCTGTTTTCGTCGAACAAAATTCTCTGAATAATCACTCGCACCAGGGCGGTTCAAACTTGTAGTAGCTACGATATCCTCAAAACGAGTAGGTTTTACACGTTTTAATAAGCTAATAGCACCTGGCTGTTCAAATTGAAAAATACCTTTGGTCAGCCCTTTGGCAAATAATTCTAAAGTTGCCGAATCCTCCAAATCAATTGCAGCAATATCAATCGTTTTATTATATTTCTTCTTTACCAATTCCGCCATTTTCTGAACAAATGTCAGGTTTCTTAACCCCAGAAAATCCATCTTTAGAAGTCCATTAGCTTCAACCGCGTGAGCATCGTACTGCGTTATCAGCATATCGTCACCGATTTTTAATGGAATAGTATCCGTCAAGTCCTCGTCGCTAACCACAACACCCGCAGCATGAATTGATGTTTGCCTTGGCTGGCCTTCAATTTGTCTAGCAATAGCAAAGGCTTTTTGATACTCTATTTTACTATTGATGATTTGGCGAAATGCGGCGTTTCTCTGATAAGCGGACTCCAGACTATCACGAAAAGAAATTTTTTTAGTAATATTGGTCAGTTCATATTCCGGTGTTCCAAAACGCTTAAAGACATCGCGGATAGCTTGCTTGGCTCCAAAAGTAGAATAGGTCACAATTTGAGCTGCATGCGTCCTACCATAGCGATCACGGACATAACGGATAAAATCCGAGCGATGGACATCCGGTATATCAATATCTATATCAGGCATAGAATACCGTTCACTATTTAGAAACCTTTCAAATAGCAAGTTGTGTTTGACAGGATCAATACCTGTAATATTTAATGCATAAGCAACCAAACTTCCTACAGCTGATCCTCGTCCCATTCCCATATAGTAACCCTGGCTACGACCAAATCGAAGTAAATCCCATACAATCAGGAAATAATCATCAAATCCCATCTGATGAATGATGGCCAATTCCTTATCCAAACGTTCTTTATAAAGGGGGGAATCCAATTGTTTTTCCACTAAGCCTGCCTGTGCTTTTTCTCTCAATTCCTCAACTGCAGGTCGCTGACGATTAAATCGAGGAAGTTTAACTTTTTTATCAAGATGATAAGAAACATTCTCCACTAATTGTGCAAGATTGGAGATTGCCTGAGGATATCGGTCCATGAAGCTCATCGTCAATCTTTCAGCAGATAGTAAAACTTGTTGGTGTTCAATTTCGTTTACTTGATTAAGAGGAATGTTGTCTTTGATAGCACGTAAAACTTGTAGACTCTCTAGTTGATTTTCTTGAAAATAACGCACTGTATGTAACGGAAGGACAGGATGGTCAAAAGACTGAACTGGTGTATCTGAATAAATACCTATATAATAGTCTACCCCTAAATCAAGTTTATCGACACCATCTTTAAAAGGGACAATAACTGCAATATCTTGAAGGAATTGACGAATCGAATCAAAATCATCTTGACCGGTCATTTTTGCGGTAGAGATTTTCATCAGGTTTTGGTAACCCTTTGTCGATAATGCGATCAGTTTCGTTAAAATTTCTGACTGGCCGTTATTATATTTCCAGTCCAATTCACAACCAATGATGGGTCTGAGCCCTTCTTTTTGACAGGCTTCCAAAAATCCATATGCAGCGTACAAAGAATGAATATCCATGATTCCTATAGTTTGATAGCCGAGATTTTTTGCACGTTTAACGTATTCTTCAATTGTAACCATGCTATCCATAAAGGTATAGACGGTTTTTGTATCTAATTGCGCTAGCATGGTGTTCTCCTTTTTTATTATTATATACATTATACCAAAAATATCGATACCACGCATTCCGTGGTTCGGTAATTCCAAAATTCAGAGTTCAAGCTTTACAACCTATCTTCACCTGATTTTCAATTCAAAATCATTCTAACCTCATATTTCTTGTCAAAAATACATCTTGATGAAACATTTCTCTTGCAGTCCAAGAAGTTTTTTTGTATTATGTATATAGAACAAAAATACAAACACAACCTAACCTATAGAAAGGCGCAAATCATGGCTTGGAAATTTGATAATAACATCCCAATATACATCCAGATAAGCAATACCATAAAATTGCAAATAGTAACAAACCAATTAAAATCAGGAGACAAACTTCCTACTGTCCGAGATTTAGCTGAGACTGCTGGTGTAAACCCCAACACAGTCCAACGAGCGTTGTCTGACCTTGAAACAGAAGGATTCGTTTACTCCGTTAGAACCACTGGCAGATATGTGACAGATAACGAAGAATTAATCCGACGAACTCGTCTCCAATTAGCACAGAATGAAGTAGATAATTTTGTTACAAATATGCTTGATTTAGGTTTCAAGCAAGACGAATTAGTTAAACAACTAGATGATTTCTTGAAGGGAGTTTCTTATGAATAATGCGTTTACACTGGTCGAGTTACAACAAGTTTCCAAGTCATATGGAGGTGCTGTCGCACTGAACAATGTTAACTTGAAATTACCAGCTGGAAAAATAATTGGCTTGTTAGGTCCAAATGGTTCAGGAAAAACAACTATGATTAAGATTATCAACGGCTTACTTCAACCTGAGTATGGTCAAGTTCTCATTAATGGGCTTACCCCCTCACCAGAAACAAAAGCTATCGTTTCCTATCTTCCAGATACAACCTATTTGGACGAACAAATGAAAGTAATTGAAGCTGTACATTTTTTTGCAGATTTTTACAAAGATTTTAATATGGAACGTGCCTGCACCCTCTTAGCGGAATTGCAAATTGATTTGAATAGTCGAATGAAACATCTCTCAAAAGGGAACAAAGAAAAAGTTCAATTGATATTAGTTATGAGTCGACAAGCGCAATTGTATGTATTAGATGAACCAATTGGCGGAGTTGATCCTGCAGCACGTGATTATATTTTACGTACAATTATCAATAATTATTCTCCAACGGCTTCCGTTATCATCTCTACTCATTTAATTGCTGATGTTGAACAAATATTAGATGAAGTCATTTTCCTACAGTACGGTAGTGTTATCCGACAAGGGAACGTAGATGATTTGAGAATTGAAACAGGAGAATCCATTGATTCACTCTTCCGTCAAGATTTTAAAGCAGAACATGTAAGGGGATTGTAATGTTTAAAAAACTATTAAAATATGAATTCAAATCCGTTGGAAAATGGTATTTAGGAATCTACTTGGGAGTCATTATTCTTTCAGTCGTATTAGGTTTTTGGATACAGGCTTTGGTATTAAAATCAACTACATCTGCTGTGAGTACTGCAAACGCAGAAATGTTCCTTTTCGGTACTTCATCAATGGTATTCGGTATTCTAATTGCAGCACTCTTTCTATCAACCTTCGTTCTGGTCATCAACCGTTTTAGAAGCAATATTTACGGAAGACAAGGATACTTAACCATGACCCTTCCAGTCAATAGTCACCAACTGATCCTTAGTAAACTAGTCGCCTCTTTAGTATGGTACTTCTTGGCAGGAATAACTGCTCTCCTAGCTATTGGAATAGTAATCAGTTTCGTACTTATGTCAACGAATGAATTATTAATTCCTGAACTGGAACACGTGTTTCAGCAAGTTGATATCGGTGTATTCATCGCATATGCTCTTAGTACATTGATTGAGAGTATAAGGGGAATACTACTTATCTACTTTTCTATTTCAGTTGGTCAACTATTTCGAGATCATCGATTACTATTTGCCATTTTAACTTACATCGGTATCAGTATTTTGTCAGGATCAATCAGTATGTTCTATTATATTAACCAAGGAGATGTATATGCAGATACCATTAGCTCTTTATATCCAAATCCGTTCTTTGTATTATTAAATATTGTTTTGGCCTTTGGGTATTACTTTGGTACCCATTATATCATGACCAAGAAGTTGAACCTACAATAATAAAAAGCTCTTTCCATGTCACTCGGACGTGGTATAGAGCTTTCTTTTTACAGGTAATTGTTGGTAGGCTAGCGAAAGAATGCGTAACAATTTTTCCTTTTCTTTCTCGCTAGCAAAACTTGCATGAATGGCGTGACGATTAAATTGATAAAAATCTTCTTTAGTTGTACCGAAATGTTCGACAAACAGTTGGTACTCTTTATTTAAGTTTGTATTTGAAACGGTTCGATTATCGGTATTGATTGTGATTTTTGCTCCCGCCTCTATCAGTTGAGAATAGGGAAAGCTTGCTAGTGATGAGGCAGCTCCAGTTTGGAGGTTTGATGTTAGACACATTTCGACCGTTGCTCCACTATGAATAAGTCCCTGAATAACCTTCGGGTTCTTATAGAGGGCGGTTCCGTGTCCAATCCTCTTAATACCAAGTGCCAGAGCATGAGCAACATTGGTCACACAGCCACATTCACCAGCATGAAATGTGATAGGGTAGCCCAAGGATTGTGTAAATTGGATAAGCTCTTCTAAATCCTCCGTTGGATATTCAGCCTCATTTCCTGCAAAATCAAAACCAACTAAGCCTTTAAGGGCCAAATCTGCAATGGCTGAAAAGATTTCTTTAGTCTGACTTGGATTGGTTTGTTTTAATCCACAGACCAATAATTTAGCCATTATATGAAAATCTTTCTGAGCGCGCTCTAATCCTGCCAAAACTGCTTCTACGGCCTCTAGGACAGTGAGACCTCCATCAGTTGATAACTCGGGGGCAAAACGAATCTCAATATACAAAATATTATCCATTGCAGCTTGTTGCACAACATCGTACGCAGCTAATTCGAGAGCCTCAGAAGTTTGTAATAGTGGACGAGTATAATCAAACTTTTTCAAATAGGTCATCAAACTATCCACCTTGCCATCAACACTGACTAACTGACGTAAATCACTATCTTCTTCTGGGAGAGAGAGATTAGCTAATTGAGCAAGTTTTCGAATAAGTGAAAGCGACAATGAACCATCTAGATGACAATGCAACTCGGTTTTGGCTAATTTCTGAACATTCAATAGTATTTACATCTCTTTCATAAGTATATTGTCACTTATCATACCACATTTTCCTTAAAAATCAAGTTGTATGTGCCTTAAAATGAACGTCATTGATGGAAAGACTCTTTTGAAAAATAAAAAAGAACGATTTTAAATCGTTCTTGCAATACGGAAGACATGGGATTCGAACCCACGCACGCTGTTACACGCCTACCGCGTTTCCAACACGGCCTCTTGAGCCTCTTGAGTAATCTTCCATATATGGAGTTGGTGGGAGTCGAACCCACGTCCAAACATCTGCTAACTTATTCGTCTACAACCATAGGTTATGTCTTACTTTAACTTGGACTCGATACATAACTCAAACCGAGTACAAGCGAGTCAGTAAATCTCTTTTGGAACAGCCTGACTCAATTCCAACGTAGCTTGTAAAATTAAGACCAATCAACAAACACAAGCAATTTGCGAATGGTCACGCTAGCAGGTTATTAAGCTGCTAATGCGTAAGAATTTGTATTTTTTGCAGTTATATTTAACTGGCATTTTTACATCTGCCGATGGGTTGCAGAACAAGCCTCATAATGCCTGTCGAATCCGTAACAACCCCGTGGGTTAGATACGAGAGTTATTATATCAGATTCTTGAATGAATTGCAAAGAGTATTTATTTATGTTCCTGAATTTTAATTACAAAAGAAATATGGTAGAATGAAATTATGTATAAATTCTTTCAAAAAGTTATACAAGTTCTAAGTGTGCTTGTATTGATCGGCACAGCTATATTCCTTTTTTGGCTTTACAAAATCGGAATATTAAATGATCAGAATGCATTATCCAATTTATTACAAAATCAAGGTGTCTATGGCAGCTTAACTTTCATAGGATTACAAATTATTCAAGTTGTTTTCCCTATCATTCCTGGTGGGGTAACAACTGTCGTTGGTTTCCTTGTCTTTAAATTTTGGTGGGGTTTCATCCTAAATTACATTGGAATAAATATTGGAAGTATTATTTTATTCTGGCTCGCTCGGAGATATGGTAAAAAATTCTGTCTCTTATTTATGAACGAAGATACGTTCGATAAATATGAAAAGAAAGTTGACAATAAGCGAGGTTATGAAATATTCTTCGTTTTCTGTATGTTATTCCCCTTCACTCCAGCCGATATTGTTGTGATGATTTCTGGACTGACAAGTATGAGCTATCGGAAGTTCATTTCGATTATCCTAATCTGTCGACCATTTTCTATCATTGCATACAGCTATTTTTGGATTTACTGTAGCTACTGGCTACATCATTTTTTGAAATAAAAAACTTGGTCCAATCAACCAAGTTTTTTTAGTATTTTGAAGAATTCTTTCTGCTTCTTATTCCGAAATACGTCGATACATATGAGGTCTGCGGTCTCTAAATAGTCCCCAATTCAAACGTTCACGCGCTCCCTTATCCAAATCATACACTGCAAGCAAGACAACTTCTTCCTCACGTCCCGCCTTTGTTAAAAGTTCTCCTGTCTCATCAGTCAAGAAAGAGGAACCATAGAAACATAAACTAGAAGACTGTCCACCATTTTCGTCAGATGGCTGGACTTCTTCCAAGCCAATACGGTTAGCTGCAATAACTGGTATGATATTGGCCGCAGCGTGCCCTTGCATGGTCCGTTGCCAATGTCCTTGGCTATCTGTATCCAAAATCGGCTCTGAGCCGATAGCTGTTGGGTAAAAAAGCAATTCTGCCCCATTTAGAGCCAAACAGCGAGCAGTTTCTGGAAACCATTGGTCCCAACAGATGCCAATACCAATCTTGGCATAGCGAGTTTCCCAGACCTTAAACCCAGTATTTCCCGGTGTGAAGTAAAACTTCTCCTGATAATAATGGTCGTCAGGAATATGAGTCTTACGGTAAACTCCCAAAACACTACCATCCGCATCAATAACCGCAATGGAATTATAGAGGCTATTTCCATCTTTTTCATAAAAAGAAATGGGTATAACCACCTGTAATTCTTTGGCAATGGGAATAAAGTGCTGAACAGCATCATTTTCCTCTACAGATTTAGCGTAGCTATAATAGTCATATTGGCGTTCTTGACAAAAATAAGGACGCTCAAAAAGTTCAGGCAGGAGAATAATCTGCGCTCCCTGACCAGCAGCCTGTCTGACCAAACGCTCTGCAGTCGCCAAATTTTCAGCTAAAATATGACTGCATTGCATTTGAACAGCAGCAACAGTAACATTTCTCATTTTTTTTGATCCTTTTCATAAATTCATGATGGGCAATTCAACGACGTCGTATCAGCGACATTTAGCACCATAAAGTGGGATTTGCTGGGTGATACAGTGAATATTTCCACCTCCTAGCAGGATGTCGCGGGCTGGTATGCCGACGACTTTTCTGATTGGAAAAAGCTGCGCTAGGAGATGCAGTGCATGAGCGTCATGCTCATCATCAAACTGAGGCACTAATACCGCACCGTTGCTGACGTAAAAATTCACATAGGAAGCTGCCAAGCGTTCGCCAGCAGTCCGTTCTTCTTCCCCTTCTTCATAGACATAGCCTGGCAAATCCTCTTCTGTTACTAGAATAGGATGTTTTGGAATAGGCAGTTTATGTACGGTAAACTTTCTGCCCTTAGCATCTACTTGCTCTTCCAAGTAGTCCAAATCAGCCTTGGACATGGCATATTGGGGGTCTGCCTCATCATCTGTCCAGGCTAAAACTATCTCAGCTGGACCAACAAAGGCCGCAACATTGTCCACATGTTCATTGGTTTCATCATTGAAAATTCCGTATGGAAGCCAGAGAACCTTTTCAGCACCTAGACTATCTAGAAGCACCTGCTCAATCTGGTCCTTGGTTAGATGAGGGTTGCGGCCTGGGCTTAGTAAACAGGATTCTGTCACCAAGATGGTTCCCTCACCGTCGCTATGGATGGCTCCGCCTTCTAGGACAAAGGGATGGGCATCGTGGACTGGCAGACCGATGGCTTGACTAAATCGACTAGCCACCTGATCATCTGACTCATAGTCCTGATAAAGACCATCATAGTTTCCGCCCCAAGCGTTAAAGGCCCAATCGACAGACAAAGCTCTGCCATTATCACTGACCAAAACCGTCGGACCTGTGTCACGCGCCCAAGCATCATTGGTGGGGATGTCCAGGTAGGTGATGTCAGGCCCCAACATGGATTGAGCCTCCTCACGGTGTGCCTCATCCACCAAGAGATATACCTGCTCGCTTTCAGCAATGGTTTTAATGACCTGGCTAAAGGCTTTTTTCGCCCCCTGACCATCAAAGGGCCAGGATCCTGGGCGAGTCGGCCACACCATGAGGGTACCATGATGGGGCTCATACTCAGCAGGCATGCGGTAGCCAGCCGCTTTTGGACTTTCTATCATGACAACCTCCCTTTGAAATCTTCATATCCAAAACTCTTAACAATTCGGCAGTCACCAGTCTTGTCCATCAAGACCAGACTTGGCAGACCAATGCCATTGAAGGTATTGTTTTTTACAAAGGAATAAATAGCCATATCTTCAAAGTAGAGCTTGTCGCCAATCTCCACAGGTTTTTCAAAGGAATAATCGCCAATGATGTCGCCCGTCAGGCAGGTATTGGAAGATAGTCTGTATGTATAGGTCTTTTCACCTGCCTCAAAGCCATGACGAAGCGGTGGGCGATAGGGCATTTCCAAGACATCAGGCATATGGCAGGTGGCTGATGCGTCTAACACTAGCGTTTCAATACCATTTTCAATGATATCTAAAACTTCTGTCACCAAATAACCCGCATTGAGGGCAATGGCTTCACCAGGCTCAATGTATACTTCTAATCCATAGGTTTCCTGCATGTGCTGGATAGAGGAAATCAGCAATTCTAGATCATAATCTTCTCTGGTCACATGATGGCCTCCGCCCATATTGAGCCATTTAATACGGTGTAGATAGGGACCGAATTTGGCCTCAACAGCATCCAAGGTCGTTTTCAAATCATCCGAATTTTGCTCACAGAGTGTATGGAAATGCAGACCATCCACCAAGTCCAGCAGGTCTTCTGAAAACTGGTCAATACGAACACCGAAGCGAGAACCTGCTGCGCAGGGATCATAGAGGGCATGGTCACCTTGGGTGGAGCACTCTGGATTAATACGCAGACCAACACTGACTCCAACTGCTCGGCATTTGTCCACGTGCTTGCGGAGTTGGCGCTCTGAGTTAAAGACGATATGGTCCGCAATCTCCAAAATCTCCTCCAAATCCGCATCCTTGAAGGCTGGAGCAAAGACATGGACTTCGCCCCCAAACTCCTCACGACCCAGCTTGGCTTCATAGAGGCCTGATGCAGTTGTTCCAGCTAGGTATTGGCTGATGAGCGGATAGGTGGCATACATGGAGAAGGCTTTTTGGGCCAAAAGGACCTTACAGCCTGTTCGATCTTGGACCGACTTGAGAATTTCTAAATTGTTGACCAGCTTAGCTTCATCAATGACATAAGCTGGTGTTGGGATTTGATCAATTCTCATCTAGTCCACCAAAACTGGATTTTCTACTACTTGCCAAGGCAATCCGTATTGATTGAGCAAGTCCATAAATGGATCTGGATCCAATTCTTCCAAGTTGTATACACCTGGTTTTTTCCAAGTTCCGTCCATGACAAGCTTGGTTCCAATCATAGCAGGAACACCAGTTGTGTAAGAAATAGCCTGTGAACCCACTTCCTTATAGCACTCTTGGTGGTCACATACGTTGTAGATGTAGATGGTCTTCTCCACACCGTCTTTGACCCCTGTGAAAATACAACCGATGTTAGTTTTCCCAACAGTACGTGGACCAAGGCTGGCTGGATCAGGTAAGAGGGCTTTGAGGAATTGGATAGGCACTACTTCTTGTCCATTAAAGTTGATTGGGTCAGTCCGCAAGAGACCAACATTTTCCAAGCATTTCATATGAGTCAAGTAGGATTGACCGAAAGTCATAAAGAAGCGAATCCGCTTCACACCTGGAATGTGTTTAGCTAGGGATTCAATTTCTTCATGGTGGAGAAGATACATGTCTTTCTGACCCACTTCTGGGAAATCATATTCTCGCTTGATAGACATGGCTTCAACTTCCACCCATTTGCCATTTTCCCAGTAGGAACCAGGTGCTGAAACCTCACGCAAGTTGATTTCAGGGTTAAAGTTGGTCGCAAATGGGTAACCATGGTCTCCCCCATTACAATCTAAGATATCTATATAGTGGATTTCATCGAAATAGTGTTTCAATGCGTAAGCAGAAAATACACTGGTCACACCTGGATCAAACCCGGATCCCAAAAGCGCTGTCAGCCCTGCTTTTTCAAAACGCTCCTTATAAGCCCACTGCCATGAGTAATCAAAGTAGGCTGTAAATCCTTCTTCTTCACAACGTTTTTCGTAAATAGCACGCCATTCAGGATTTTCAGTATCTTCACTTTCATAATTGGCTGTATCAATGTAGTCCACACCAGTCGCCAAACAAGCGTCCATAATGGTCAAATCTTGGTATGGGAGGGCAACGTTTAAAACGGCTTTTGGCTGGTAGCTTTCAATCAAGGCAATCACTTCTTCTACCTTGTCCGCATCCACTTGTGCAGTTTCGATTTTTACCGAAGTTTTTCCTTCTAAGGCAGCCTTCAAATCATCACACTTGGACTTGGTACGGCTGGCAATCATGACCTCCTTGAAAGTATCTTCTGCCTGACACACCTTGCTGATGGCAACCTGGGCTACGCCACCGCAACCAATGACTAATAAACGACTCATTTTCTTTTCTCCTCCTCTTCTAAAATGTCTTCTACATAGCGGGGCAAGAGAAATGCTCCCACATGAAGGTTAGCTGTATAATATTCTGTAAAAAGCTCGCGCGCTTTCCATTTTTCCTTATCATAATCTTCAATTGGATGGTATTTTTTAGAAGCAAATCCAAATAACCAATAACCTGCAGCTGAAGTTGGAATATGGGCTTGATAGACACGACTAATTGGAAATGATTGACTAGCCTTGCGATGCATGGAACGAAAAGCCGACTCATCCTCATCATAAAATGGCGAACCATGTTGGTAGACCATAATGCCATCTTCCTTCAAGGCCCTGTATGCATTACCGTAAAATTCCTTGGTAAACAACCCTTCCGTGTGTCCAAATGGATCTGTCGCATCATTGATGATAATGTCATATTCATTTTCACAATTGCGCAAGAACCGCAGGCTGTCCTGCAAATAAACCTCTACACGCTCATCTTCAAGTCCTGATGCATAGTCTGGGAAATACTGACGACACACTTCAACCAACAACTCATCTGGCTCTACTACATCAATGCGTTCGATTTCAGGATACATACTGAGAACTTGAGCAACTCCACCATCTCCACCACCTAAAATCAAGATTTTCTTAGGATTTGGATGAACTGCCATTGGTACATGTACTGCCATCTCATTGTAGACAAAGTCATCTGCATCCGAGAATAAAACACGACCATTAAGGGTTAATATTTTTCCAAAGGCTGGCGAGTCCAACACAGCTATATCTTGGTATTCGCTTTTTCCAGCATAAAGTTGTTGACTGGTGCGAATGGACAATTTTACATCAGGTGTTTGAACTTCTGAAAACCACATTTCCATGCCTATTTCTCCTTAATAACATTGATAAAATTAACATCTGGATCCTCTGTTCCTTGAACAGAACAGCCACGTTCCTTGGCAAAAATAATATAATCTACAATTTCTTGGGTCACTCGTTCACCTGGTGCCAAAAGCGGAATGCCAGGCGGGTAGCACATAACAAATTCCCCACAAACCTGTCCAACAGCATCTTGTAGCGAGAGACTGTCACGTTCTGCATAAAATGCTTGCTGAGGGGATAAGACCAATTGAGGCTGGATGTATTCCCCTGAAATTAAATCAGAACCATCACGTGAATACAAGCGCTTAATATCCGCTAAAGCACCCACCAACCGCTCAATATCTTGCAAACGGTCACCAATTGAAATATATGCCAAGATATTTCCAATATCACCAAATTCAATCTGAATATCGTATTCATCTCGCAGAAGATCGTAGACTTCGATACCAGTTAAGCCAATGCCTTGTGTGTAAATAGAAAGTTTCGTCACATCAAAATCAAACACAGACTGTCCATCAATCAATTCTTTTGAATAGGCATAATAACCACCAATTGCATTGATTTCTGTACGGGCATATTCAGCCATTTCAATGACTTTTTCAAAAGACTCTTTCCCACGGAGAGCTAGATTTCTCCTTGAAATATCTAAGCTAGACAAGAGTAAGTAAGATGCTGAGGTAGACTGAGTTAAGTTGATAATTTGACGAACATATTCAACATTCATTTCAGAACCTACCAACAAAAGGGAACTTTGTGTCAAACTACCACCTGATTTATGCATGGAAACAGCAGCCATATCGGCACCAGCAGCCATAGCGGATAAAGGAAGTTGATCAGAAAAATGCAAGTGAGCCCCATGAGCCTCATCTACTAGAACTTTCATACCAGCTTTATGGGCCATCTCAGTGAGAGTTTTAACATCTGAACAAATACCATAATAAGTTGGATTATTTATCAAAACTGCAACTGCATCTGGATGCTCAACAATCGCCCGTGCAAAAGCGTCGTTCTCCAGTCCAAGAGCAATTCCAATCCTTGGCTGAACGGTCATATCAACATAAACAGGAATAGCCCCACATAAAACCAAAGCATTCAAGGCAGATTTATGAACATTCCGAGGAAGGATAATTTTATCCCCTGCCTTACATGTTGCTAAAATCATGGTCTGGACAGAAGACGTAGTTCCTCCAACCATAAGAAAAGCATGACTGGCCCCAAAAGCTTCTGCTGCCAATTCTTCTGCTTCACGAATGATCGAAACAGGATGCCCTAAATTATCTAAGGGTTTCATGGAATTGACATCAATGCCAACACACTTTTCACCTAGAAGCTCAACAAGCTCTGCATTTCCGCGTCCCCGTTTATGACCCGGAACATCAAAAGGAACTATCCGTTTGCGTCTTAATTTAACCAATCCCTCATAAATAGGGGCCTGGTGTTGATTTTTCATGTAGAAAAACTCCTTTGCTTTTACTTATAGTACAACATCTTATCTTTGCCCTTTTTAAACATGTAAAAAGAGCAGGGTAAAATCCTGCTCTACAATCGTTATTGACGTTTTTTATTCTTCTCTTGAGTTTATGTGCCTACCGTTTCCTACTCTCCAGTGCAAATATATACGTACTTTATTGACCGTTTCACAAGATGACGTGTGCTTTCACCACACTAAAATTTGATGTAAGAATTAGGGTAAATCCTAAAATCAACTTATAAAATTTGAGCTTTTAACTCAATCAATAATGTGGCTTTCGCCACGCTTCGGCATTCGACCCGCCTGTCCGTAGGCTTTGGTTATGACAATTTTCTGTCCCATATAGGTCTGATATTTGCTAGAATAGGTATCGCTACTTTTCCTAGGCCTGTTTATTGTAACACGGAAATAGTCCTTTGACAAGTAGAATTTGTAATATTTTATTCAAAAACAACAAACATTCTTTAAAAAATGGTTTCGAACGTTCGAAACCATCACATATTTATATTACTTAATTCCTAATGCAATACGAGCATAACGACTCATTTTTTGAACAGTCCAAGCCGGTGACCAGACAAGTCTCACATCCACTTCAGTCACTTCTGGGACATCTTTTAAAACATCATGTATTTGATCTGTAATCAAATCAGCTAAGGGACAGCCCATTGTGGTCAAAGTCATATCAATTTCAGCTTTGCCATCAATAAAACGAATTTCATAAATTAGTCCTAGATTGATAATATCTATCCCTAGTTCAGGGTCAATCACATCTTCAAGAGCTTGAAAAATACGCTCCTGGATATCTTTAATTTGATCTTCTGTATACGCCATTTTTCAATCACTCTCTTTCTAATGTTAAAAATGCAATGAAATTTTACTTGTTAATTATCTTCCCAAAACTTGGCTATAATAGGAAAATAAATTATTCGTTCTTTATATCAAATAGTTAGCGGGGAATAGGACTGTTGGAGCTGTGCGGGGGTGGGAGTTTAAAAGGTCTGGGAGACCTTTTAAAGTTGGAGATATAAGCTGACGGC
>NZ_JBMVJC010000015.1:0-46389 GCF_049893385.1 Streptococcus sp. VTCC 12905
CAAAGTCATTAAGAGAAATGCCTTTGGTTTCAGGAACTTTGAAAACTTTAAAAAACGGATTTTGATTGCATTGAACATAAAGAAAGAGAGGACGAAGTTCGTCCTCTCTAGGTGTTAGCTTTTCATCTACCCACTACAGTTGACAAAGAGCCTTTATTTACTGGCTAGTTTTTGCCCAGCCTCTAGGTGTTAGCTTTTCATCTACCCACTACAGTTGACAAAGAGCCCATAAGAAAAGCGAGTTTCACTAAGAAACCCGCTCTTTTATTATCCAATTTTTGTAATATTGGTTGCTTGAAGACCACGTTGGCCTTGCTCCACTTCAAAATTCACTTTTTGACCATCTTCCAAAGATTTGAAACCATTAGACTGAATTTCAGAAAAGTGTGCAAATACATCTGGTCCACTTTCTTGTGAAATAAAACCAAATCCTTTTTCTGCATTAAACCATTTGACTGTACCTTGTACCATTTTTGTTACCTCTTTTTATTTATTTGTAAAACGAATCAAGAGAAAAACAAAAGATGAAACTGATACTTAAACTCTAAACTTATTTACATTATCTATTTTAACAGGATAATCATCATTTGTCAACAATAAAGTTTGATCATTTGATAAACTTCATCATTTCACTTCCACGGATTATAAAATCTCCCCTGATTTGCAATAAAGAGGGTAATGGTAATGCCTATGAGGAAGAAAATGATAATTAAGACGATGTAATCCATTTGTTTCAGAGGCTGGTAGGTGTACCAGGTTCTCTTTTTATTTTTTCCAAAGCGCCGTAATTCCATCGCAGTTGATATGGTATCAATTCGTTCCAAAGAACTGAAAATCAATGGGATTACAAGTGATAAATTCCCTTTTATCCGATCCACTAATCTCCCTTTTTTAGACAACTCTAGACCCCGTGCCTCTTGTGACATCCGAATCGTATAAAATTCTTCTTGGATATCTGGAATATACCGCATAGTCAGATTTACTGCATAAGCGACTTTATATGAAACCCCAATTTTATTCAAACTTGATGCAAACTGACTGGGATGAGTGGTCATTAAAAAAATCAAAGCAACAGGAACAGTACAAAAATATTTCAATAACAAATTGAGCAGATAAAATAGTTGCTGGCTCGTAATAGAATAAGTCCCAATCCCCGACCACAAAACGGTCTCTGCTCCATATAAAGTCACGCCATAAGTTGGGGCAAATAGATACACCATCAATGCGTTCAGCAAGGCAAATACTGTTGTAAAGAAGAGAACAAAGGAAACATCCCGATAACGAATGCCCGATAATTTAAACAGGCTGAGGGAAAACACGGCAATGCATAAAATAAGACGAGTATCGTAGGTAACCATCGCAACGACGGAAAATGCTAGAAAGAACAATAATTTACTGACTGCTGAAAGATTGTAGATAAAACCTTGTCCATTACGATAACCAATTAATGACTGGCGATTCATCAGTTCCTCCTCTCTTCTTGCATATAACACATCGTCAACTCTAAAGGATTCACTCTAAGACGTTCTGCCAAATGGAATATAGAGGTTTCTTTCAAACTGGCCTGTTCTATCACAGCAACATCTGATAATATTTCTGCTGGACTAGCATCTTCAATAATCTGCCCATCCACCACTACAACTGCTCTGTCTGAATAATCCAGCATGAGTTGCATATCATGGGTAATCATGACAATGGTATGCCCTTTAGCATTTAATTGGTCCAAAAAATCCATCATTTCTCGATAATGTCGCTGATCCTGCCCAGCTGTCGGCTCGTCCAGGAGAATGATTTCCGGATTGAGAACCAAGATAGAAGCAATCGTCACCCTTTTTTTCTGACCATAGGAAAGTGCCGATATAGGCCATTTACGGAAAGGGTATAAGCCACAAACTTCTAATATATTGAGAACGCGCTGTTCAACTACTTCCTCATCTACTCCTCGCAAACGGAGGCCAAGTGCCACCTCATCAAAAATCATATTTTGACTTATCATCTGATTAGGATTTTGAAGAACATATCCAATACGCTCCGCACGCTCTTTAATAGAATCATCCTGAATAGATTGACCTTTCCAAAGAAGTTCTCCCTCTGGCCGAATAAAGCCACAAAGTGCCTTAGCTAAGGTAGATTTGCCAGCACCATTCTTTCCGACAATTGCCAACCGCTCACCCTTATGAATGGTAAGGTTAATATCTTTTAACACCTGCTTCTCTGGATAGGAAAAATGTAGATGGTTTGTTTCTAATAATACTTCCTCTGACTCACTTTCAAAATGCAAAGCTGGTAGTTGACCAACAGTCAAGGATGCTACATCAACCTCCCATACTGAAGCAAGATGCTCTGCGTCTTCAATTGGATAACCCAACGCTCGAAGAGTAGAAATATAGAGAGGTTCACGTATCCCATTTTCTTGTAACAAGGAAGTCTTCAATAATTGATCTGGGTTTCCGTTAAATAAAATTTGACCATCATTTATCAATACCACCCGATCCACATGACAGTACAAGACATCTTCTAAACGATGTTCAATAATAATCGTTGTGGTGCCTTCTTGTCGATGCAGTCGGTCAATCAAATCAATCGTATCCTGACCTGATTTAGGATCTAAATTAGCAAGTGGTTCATCAAACAATAAAATAGGGCTCTCATCTATTAACACTCCAGCT
This sequence comes from Streptococcus sp. VTCC 12905, assembly GCF_049893385.1. Lineage (NCBI taxonomy): Bacteria > Bacillati > Bacillota > Bacilli > Lactobacillales > Streptococcaceae > Streptococcus > Streptococcus sp. VTCC 12905. The sequence goes on from NZ_JBMVJC010000015.1 coordinate 2,670, forward strand.
AAACTGACACATTGCTTTTGACCTCCAGATAAATCTTGTGGCCGATGGGCCAATAAGTCTGTAAGTGACAATTTTTCTGCCCAATCCCCTATTTTTTGATGCATGATCTGTTGACTTTCCATATCATTTTCTAGGGCAAAAGCAAGATCTTCTGCAACCGACAAACCAACAAACTGTCCATCTGTATCTTGAAGTACTGTTGATACTAGTAAAGATTTATCATAAACTGATAAATCAAAAGCCTCCTGACCATCCAAAATCAGGCTCCCACTGTGTTCTCCCTTATAAATGTTGGGAATAATGCCATTGAGACACTGCCCTAACGTTGACTTTCCGGAGCCAGAAGGTCCAATGATTAAGACTTTCTCCCCTTGATAAATGGATAGTTGAATATCCTTTAAAGTTGGCTCCTGCTGTGCCTGATATTTAAATGTAAAATCTTTAAATTCAATGATTTTTTTCATAGAACCATTATAACGTAAATTGGCTTTGAAAAAAAGGAAGAATCACTAGATTCCACCTTTGTGAAGATGTTCTGTCAATATTTCTCAATCAGAAATGTCATTTATAATAAAAATTGCACTGATTTCTCAATGCAATTTATTTTTTAAGCATTTACAGGCGCCAAACTCTCCCCGATTGCTTCCAATCGTTCTGCCCATTCCTGTCGTGTCAAACCATTTTCAACAATGTAGCGGTTACGCTCATGAGCACGACATTCAGCTGAACAGCCACGAACATACTTGTGCTCATTTTCTTCCGATGTCAAAATACGACGGTTACAGAATGGATTGCCACAGTTGACATAGCGCTCACATGGTGTGCCATCGAACCAGTCCTTACCAACGACAACTGGGTTAACATGGTTAACATCAACCATAATACGCTCGTCAAAGACGTACATCTTACCATCCCACAATTCGCCACGAACTTCTGGGTCTTTACCATAGGTTGCGATACCACCGTGAAGCTGACCGACATCCTTGTAACCTTCACGAACCATCCAGCCCGAGAATTTCTCACAGCGAACACCACCAGTACAGTATACAACTACGCGCTTATCCATGAATTTCTCTTTGTTATCACGGACCCATTGTGGCAATTCACGGAAGTTGCGGATGTCTGGGCGGATCGCACCACGGAAATGCCCAAGGTCGTACTCGTAGTCATTACGCGTATCCAAAACAACTGTATCTTCATCCAAGAGAGCTTCTTTGAACTCTTTTGGTGACAAGTAGGCACCTGTTGTTACAAGTGGATCTATATCGTTGTCAAAGCCGTTGTCTTCCAAACCAAGGTGAACAATTTCTTTTTTATAACGAACAAACATTTTCTTGAAAGCTTGCTCATTTTCTTCGTCAATCTTAAACCACAAATCGCTGAACAATGGGTTTGCATGAACGTAGTCCATGTATTTTTGTGTTGTTTCATAATCACCAGAAACAGCACCGTTGATTCCCTCATCGGCAATCAAGATACGTCCTTTGAGTCCGATAGACTTACAGAAAGCTAGATGCTCAGCAGCATAGGCTTCCGCATTTTCAATTGGGACATATTTATAATAAAGTAATACACGAATGTCTTTTGACATAATTTCTCCTTCTCAATCTTTGCAATAGATGATAAAACTCTGTCATTTCTAATAAATGACTCTCTAAGATTATATCGTGTACCAGTCAATATTACAAAAATCTGAACTGAAACCTGTTTTGATACAACAAAAAACTATATTGATATTTCACAACGAAAAAATGAACTGTTTTGTAACAGCTCATCCTATTTTATTAGTCTTTTGATAGGCTACCAGATTTTACTTGTGTTCTCGCATACACAATCAATAAAATCGTACCTGCAATAGCAACAGTAACACTATTTGCAATGCCCGCAACTAAACCTTGTACAAAAACTTTATTAGCAGGTTCGCTATAAATAACGATGTCTAGTACTGGAGCAATGATACCCCAAGAAACAATGTTTGCCACAATCTGGAAGACATTGAACACAAGGATGTCTTTGCCTTCAAAAATTCCTTCTTGGATACGAAGACGACTTTTTGCTACACCCACAACAAGCCCAAATACACCTGAAGCTAAAATCCAAGACCACCATGGACCGTACTGAATAGAGTCTTTAAGAGCATGACCAATAAATCCAACAAAGAATCCAACAACAGGACCAAAAAGAATGGATAGAAGAGCCTGAACAGCATATTGAAGCTGGATGCTCGTATTTGGTACAAAGGTTGGAATATTGATTACCAAGCCAATTACAACAAAAAGAGCAGCACCAATACCAGTTGCAACAACAGTTTTAATCGAATTATTTTTCATTATAAGTCTCCTTGTAAAATAAAGTAATTAATTGACAAGACGTCTAATTTCAATATGCCAGTTCTGACCGACACCGACATTATAAGCTTTGGCGAACGATCCTTGATTAATTGCAAGTCCAACACGATAAAGTGAGTTGATATAGAGCAAGGGTTGACCTATGCGCACATCCGCAAATGATTTTCCATATGTTACCTGATTCTGGTAGACAAGCATATCATTATTGTAAATCGTTACCTCGAAGCGATCTCCAAATTCTGGTAAAAGAGTATAAAACTCTTCACGAGTGACTGATGTCCAAAGAGATCCAAATCTAACATCAAGAATATCAATAGCACCTTTGACAAAATCAGAGCCGACTTCTGTTTCTACAGTTGGGATCTCGACAATATGTTCCACACTAAGTTCTGGTCCAACTTCTTCAAAACTAATATGCCCTGACGCTAATTTCGCACCCGTATAAGCATAAACATCTCGTCCATGGAACGTATAAGAATGCTCGGTATTCGCACGACGATTAGCGACTTCTGAGATTTCCCTAACAGCTTTTATCCCAACATGTTTCTTAATAAAAGATAGGGTTCCATTATCTGGTGTGACAATATACTGATTTTTATTAGTTAGGGCAACAACGCTTTTTCTCTTGGAGCCCACACCTGGATCAACAACCGAAACAAAAGTTGTTCCCTCCGGCCAGTATTCCACTGTCTGGAAGAGACGATATGAGCCCTCAAAAATATTGTAGGGGGTAATATAGTGCGTCAGATTGTGAACAACAAGATCTCTTGATTCTTGAAGTGCTACACCAATCATAGCTGATACCGCACCATCAACTAATCCAAAATCTGATTGTAAAACAAGTAAGTTATTTGACATTTTTCCTCCTTATATTACTACCGTTCTATCATAACAGAAAACCCATAACCGTTCAAATAGATATTTTTAAAGACCTGTTATAGTCTATCTTTATATCAAATACCTAATTCTATCAATTTTTCTCAAATTCACAAAGAATACTGCCTACCGTCAGTTCCAATCTACAACCTTCTAATAAAGGGCTCTATAATTTCTGTAGTGGGTAACTCCACTGTGGAAATTATGGAGCCTTTTTGAGTATATACAAAAAGTCCCATATGACCTATAATGAAAAGCGACGAAACCATCATTAGAAAGACTCATATGGAACAATTTGATTTTATCACAAACTTACTAGGAATTAAAGACCCTAATATCACTATCTTGGATTATGTAGACGCTGGAACACATAAAGAAGTCTTCGCTAAACTGGATTATCCAGCTCCTAAATGCCACAGCTGTCATGGTCAGATGGCTAAATATGACCTCCAGAAAGAATCTAAAATCCCTTATCTAGAATGTGCTGGATATAAGACATTGATTCGGTTAAGGAAACGTCGTTTCCGCTGTCAGAATTGCAGGAAAATAGCTGTCACAGAAACTTCCCTAGTCAAGAAGAATCATCAAATACCAGCTATTGTCAACCACAAAATTGCCCAAAAACTGTTTGAGAAGCTATCTAAGACAACCATTGCGGAAAGCTTAGCAGTATCCACCTCTACGGTCATTCGTAAACTAAAAGAATTTCAGTTCAAGACAGACCTGAACTGTCTTTCAACCAATATGAGCTGGGATGAATATAGCTTCAAGAAGGGGAAAATGAGCTTCATCGCTCAAGATTTCGACTCCCTAAATGTCATCGCCATTCTCGACGGAAGAACCCAAGCAACCATCCGAAACCACTTTCTACGCTATCCTAGAAAGGTTAGAAATCGGGTCAAAGTGATTACCATGGATATGTTTAGTCCCTATTATCAACTTGCTAACCCCTTCGCTCTTCTATTTCTGAGCTCAGGCTGAAACAGTCTATTCCCAGACTGTTTCACTCCCCAATGCAAAAATTGTACTCGATCGCTTTCATATCGTGCAACACCTTAGTCGTGCTATGAACCGTGTCCGTATTCAAATTATGAATCAATTCGACAGAAAATCGCAGGAATACCGAGCCTTGAAACGTTACTGGAAATTGATACAACAAGATAGCCGTAAACTCAGCGATAAACGATTTTATCGCCCTATGTTTCGAATGCATTTGACTAACAAGGAAATCCTAGAAAAACTCCTATCCTACTCAGATGAACTCAGACAGCACTATGAACTCTATCAGCTTCTCTTATTTCATTTCCAAGAGAAGAACTCAGACCATTTCTTTGACCTCATCGAACAGGAAATAGCCATCGTTAATCCTATTTTCCAGACGGTATTGAAGACATTTTTAAAGGATAAAGACAAGGTTGTAAACGCCATGGAATTGCCTTATTCCAACGCCAAACTGGAAGCTACCAATAATCTCATCAAAGTCATTAAGAGAAATGCCTTTGGTTTCAGGAACTTTGAAAACTTTAAAAAACGGATTTTGATTGCATTGAACAGTGAAAAGGGCTGGGGAGAGCCCTTTTCAGCTTATCTCCTAAAAACAAGAAAGAGATAAAGAAAGAGAGGACGAAGTTCGTCCTCTCTAGGTGTTAGCTTTTCATCTACCCACTACAGTTGACAAAGAGCCTAAAAATGACTGTCCCCCGGACAGTCATTTTTATTAGAAGCCATCCACATTCGTGTAGATTTTTTGTACATCTTCGTCGTCTTCGAGGGCGCCGTAGAGTTTTTCAAATGTTGCGAGATCATCACCTTCAAGTGATACCTCTGATTGTGGGATCATTTCAAGTTCAGTCACGTTAAACTCTTGGATTCCAGATTCTTTAAGTGCAACGATGGCCTTGTGCAAATCAGTTGGTGCTGTATAGACAGTGATTGCTCCGTCTTCTGCTTCTACATCATCGACTTCAACATCTGCTTCAAGAAGCAATTCGAAGATGGCATCTGCATCTTCACCAGCAAAAACTACAACACCTTTTTTATCAAACATGAATGATACTGAACCAGATGCACCCATGTTCCCACCGTTTTTACCAAAGGCAGAGCGAACATTAGCAGCTGTACGGTTTACATTTGAAGTAAGTGTATCAACAATTAACATTGAACCATTTGGTCCAAAACCTTCGTAACGCCCTTCCACGAAGGTTTCGTCAGTATTCCCTTTTGCCTTGTCGATGGCTTTATCAATAATATGTTTTGGAACCTGCGCTTGCTTAGCACGGTCGATAACGAATTTCAGCTCTGAGTTTGTTTCTGGATCTGGGTCACCCTTTTTCGCTGCTACATAGATTTCAACACCAAATTTGGCGTAAACTTTTGAGTTAGCACCGTCTTTTGCGGTTTTCTTGGCTACAATATTGGCCCATTTACGTCCCATGGGGAACCTCCTACATTTTATAAAATCGCTTTATTATACCACAAATAACAAGGATTGAGAAGATTTTTAAAATTGAAAGACAAGCTCAAAATGAACTTGTCTCTCAATTCTTATAATTCTACAATTGCAACTTGACTATCTTTACTTACTTGTCCAAGGTTTACAAGACTGACAGATTTAATTTCTGCAGAATTTGTAAAGGCTACTACAATTGTTGTTTCACGGTCAGCTGAACGGATAGCATCCAAATCTGCTACAAGGAGTAAGTCACCAGCTTGAACATGTTGTCCATCTGCCACCTTTGTTGAGAATGGTGCCCCATTAAGTGCAACAGTGTCTAATCCAACGTGTACCAAAACTTCTACACCCTGGTCTGACAAAATGCCGACAGCATGTTTTGTAGGGAAAACACTGGTTACAGTACCAGAAACTGGTGCGTAGACATTGCCATTTACAGGCTCAACTGCATACCCATCACCCATCATTTTTTGTGCAAAAACAGGGTCTTTCACTTCAGTAATAGATACAGCTTGTCCATCTGCTACTGAGTAAACAGCTTCAGTGATTCCTTTGAACTTAGTTTCAGATGTCACTGTATTAGTAGAAACCACTTCTGTACGAGGAATTGCAACACCAGATTCTAATAAATCCTGAATGTCTGATTTGAGAACATCTGCTTTTGGTCCATAGACAGCTTGAACACCTGAATCTTTGATAATTAAGCCCATAGCACCAGCCTGTTTCCAAGCATTCTCATCTCCGACTTGTGCAACATCCTTCACAGTAACACGAAGACGAGTCATACAAGCATCAACATCTTCAATATTATCACGGCCACCAAGTAGGTTGATAATTTGCACCACTTGTGAATTTGCATCCGCAGTATCTACATTTGAGTTAGAAACTACATCTGTTGTCTCAGTATCATAGTTACCATTACGTCCTGCTGTTGCTAGATTAAATTTCTTAATCATAAAGTTAGCAATGAAGTACATAAGAACAGCAAAGAGTACTGATACCCAGATAAAGTTTACAAGGTCCATACCGAGGCCGGCTTTAATAGCCATTGGTGTACGAGTAAGGAATTCAATATTACCAAAAGAATGCACACGTAAATTAACAACATCGGCCATCGCAAAAGCAGCACCTTGTACGACTGCATAGACTAGATAAAGAGGCATAGCCGCAAACATGAACATGAATTCAATTGGTTCTGTTACACCTGTCAAGAATACAGCTAAAGCAGATGAAATAAACATCCCTTTATACTTATGTTTCTTGTCTTCGTCAACATTACGATACATCGCGTAAGTTAAGCCCATCAAAATCCCTGAAGAACCAATCATTTGACCAACTTTGAAACGAGCTGGTGTGATGCTTGCAAGAAGATCATTGTATTTAGTCATATCGCCAGCATCTTTTAGATTAATCAAGTCTGTAACCCAAGCCAACCAAAGTGGATCTTGTCCAAATACTTGTGTACCCGCTTGTGCACCTGTCAAGATGTCATAAGTACCACCTAGTGATGTATAGTTCATCGGAATAGTCAACATATGGTGAAGACCAAATGGAAGAAGCAAACGTTCCAAGGTACCATAAACGAATGGTGCTAAGATTGGTGCTGTATCCTGTGAACTTGCAATCCATTTACCGAAGCTGTTGATTCCTGTTTGAACAACTGGCCAGAAAATCGCTAAACAGAGTGCCACCAAAATTGAACGATAAATAACAACAAATGGTACAAAACGTTTTCCATTAAAGAATGTTAATGCATCTGGTAATTTACGATAGTTGTAGTATTTATTATATGCTGTAGCACCCACAAAACCAGCAATAATACCAACGAAAACACCCATATTAAGAGCTGGTTGTCCTAAGATGTTTACAAAGTAACCTGAAACAGGAATCTCAGTACCAAAAACAGTTGTTACTGTTGCAGCAGCATCAGCGAGCATATCCGTTTTCACACCGAAAAAGTGACCTGTAATCAAGTTAATTAATATGAAGGCTAGACCTGCCGAGAATGCACCGCCAGCTTTTTCTTTAGCCCAGCTACCACCGATTGCTAAAGCAAAAAGCAAGTGTAAATTCCCAATAATACCCCAACCAATTTGGGCAATAATATTCCCAATACGAATCAATATTTCTGACTCAGGACTGATCAATGGGATAGAGTTCCCAATAGAAACCATGAGGCCTGCTGCAGGCATAACTGCAATCACGACCATCAAACACTTACCGAATTTTTGCCAAAATTCGAAACTAAGAAATTTTTTCATTTTTTCTCCTTTATTTTTCGGCCTTACGCCATTTATACACTAAATTCAACTTCCACACCAAAATGGTCTGAAATGATAGGACGGTTATGTCCGTTAAAGATAACCTTATTTGTAAAAACTGTTTTTTCTTGGTTGAAAAAAACATAGTCTAACCGTTTCTCTTGGCTATGACCTGCCCAACCATCAATTGCTTTTTCAGCAGTTATTCCTTTATCCTTTTCTAGCGCTAACTCGTAGGTATCATGGAGCCCAAGATTCTTGATTGCATCGTAGGCATCCCGGTCTGAGATTGCATCAGTATTAAAATCTCCCATCAGAATTTTAAACCGCTGATGACCCGTACGTTCGACAATTGTTCGAATATTGTCCAGCTGATCTTCTTCTTCACTACCTGGTAAATTAATATGACACGAATAGATATCAATTAACTGGTCTTGATAGAAAATTGTCAACCCCACAATTTTTCGAGATAAGATAGAATGAATACTTTTATTTTGACTGCAATAAAATGAATCAACCTCATAGACAGGGAGCTTCGTCAAAAAGGCAATCCCTTCCTCATAACGATCATAGCCAATGTGAGAATGACTCCAATGATAGGAATAATCAAACTGCCCAAGATTTCTTAATTTTTCTAATAAAATCAAGCCATAATTATCCATCTTCAATTCTCTTGTGACGAATTTAGAAGCTATAAGCTGATTAACCTCCTGAAGAGCAATGACATCATAAGCCTTTTCGGCAATTGTTTGAGCTAAAATATCTAGTTTTTCATCCTGATTTTCTTCTAACCAAGCATGGACATTTACTGTCAGTAATTTCATGACTCTCCTTTCCTAGATAACACGTAACCGTTTTCTTTATATCCATAGTATAGCGTAAACGTTTGCATTAGTCAATAACTTTTCCGTAATATTTTAAACTTTTACGTAAAATTTAATAAAGGTAGTAAAAATACAGCTGTATTTCCCTATTCTAAGCCTTTTATGGTACACTAATGAATAGAAAGATGGAAATACAATGAGTAAATATAAGAAAGTTTATCAAGATATCAAGAAAAAGATAGAGGATCAAGTCTGGTCAACAGGACAAGCATTACCAACTGAGAATGAATTGATGGAGATCTACTCTTACTCTAAAGACACCATTCGAAAGGCTCTGTCCCTTCTTGAAATGGATGGCTACATTCAAAAAAAACAAGGGAAATCTTCAATTGTAATCGAACACGGGTTAATGAAGGAACAGTATCTTTCTGAAATTAAGACCGCTGGAGAATTGAACAAACGTTCTAAATACCAGATTCAAACAGAACTTACCTCACTATATATCGTTCAAGGGCAAGATGATTTAATGTCTACCTTTGAAGTTGATGATAAAGTAGATTTTTATAGAGTGAGTCGGGTAAGAACGATAGATGGTGAGCGTTTGGAATATGAAATTTCCTATTTTGATCGTAGAGTCGTCCCTTATCTCAGTAAAGAAATTGCTGAAAGCTCTATCTATCGCTATTTAGAGCAAGAATTAAAGTTAACAATCTCTCATTCTCGGCGGGAAATTTCTTTCCGCTTTGCGAATGAAGAAGAAAAGCAATTAATGGACCTAGCCGACTATGAGATGGTGGTCGTGGTTACCAGCGTTACCTATCTCTCAAACGGTCAAGCCTTTCAATATGGAACAATTAGCTACCGTCCAGACAAAGTCAGCTTTGTCTCAATGGCAAAACGGTAAAAGGAACTAGCATTCTAGCTCCTTTTTTTGTGCAATTATTAAAAACTAGTCAGTACTTTCTTTTCATTAATATAATATAAGGAGGGCTCAGAAGTAGTTTTGAAAATCAAAGCTGTCAGGTCCAAACCAGTTTGATTTTCATATCAAGGAATAGGTTGATCTGATAAATAGTTGGAGTGGTTCAATCAACTTTCCTTTTTGCTAATTTAAATTAGTAGCTGTGCCAAATTTCTTCGTTGTACTGTGCAATCGTACGGTCTGAAGAGAAAAATCCAGCTTTAGCAATGTTATGAACAACTTTCTTGTTCCATGAATCTTGATCTTCGTAATCTGCAAAGACTTGTTCTTTTACTTCGATGTACTCAGCCAAGTCAATCAAGGTCATGAACCAGTCTTTCGAAATCAATTCATGGTGCAAGCGTGCAAGACGTTCCTCGTTACCAAGCGCCTTCACTTCATCGCTAACGATAAAGTCAACTGCACGTTTAATATTTTCATCGCCATTGTAGTAGTCAGCTGAAACATAGCCTCCTTTGTCATAAAGATCAATAATTGTATCAGAGTCTTTACCAAATATGTAAATATTTTCACTACCTACAAGTTCTGCGATTTCAACGTTTGCACCGTCCATGGTACCAAGTGTCAATGCACCATTCAACATGAATTTCATGTTACCAGTACCTGACGCTTCTTTAGAAGCCAATGAGATTTGTTCTGAAATATCAGTTGCAGGGATCAATTTTTCAGCTACAGTTACATTGTAGTTTTCAACCAAATGAACATTGAGGTATTTATTTACTTCTGGATCATTATTGATCAACTCTGACAAGCAAAGAATCAAATGAATGATGTCTTGAGCGATAATATAAGCTGGAGCTGCTTTACCACCAAAGATAACAGTGATTTTACGTTTTGGAAGGTTACCATTCTTGATTTCAAGGTATTTATGGATAACATACAAGGCATTCATTTGTTGGCGTTTGTACTCGTGGAAACGTTTGATTTGTGTATCAATAATAGAATTTTCATCCAGTTCGATACCTTTGTTGTCTTTAAGGTAACGTTTCAGAGCCAATTTATTATTGAATTTGATTTCAGCCAACTTAGCATGAACTTCCTTGTCATCAGCAAATGCAAGCAATTTTTCAAGTTTAGTAGCATCTGTTAAGTACTCATCACCAATCAATTCTTTGATGTAATCAGCCAGATCCTGGTTCGCAAATTCCAACCAACGACGGAAAGTGATACCGTTTGTTTTATTGTTGAATTTTTCTGGGTAAAGCTCGTAGAAAGCTTTCAATTCAGAGTTTTTAAGAATTTCTGTATGGAGCGCAGCTACACCATTCACTGAGTTAGAGAAGTGGATATCCATGTGAGCCATGTGTACACGACCTGATTCATCAATGATTTGGACTGCTGGGTCTTTGATTTCTGCACGAATAAGGGCATCCAATTCTTTGATGATACCAACCAAGTGTGGCACCACTTCTTCAAGGAACTCAAGTGGCCATTTTTCAAGTGCTTCCGCCAAGATAGTGTGGTTTGTGTAACCAGTCATATTCTTAACAATCGCAACAGCTTCCGCAAATTCAATACCATGTTTTTCAGTCAAAAGACGAATCAACTCAGGAATCACCATTGAAGGGTGAGTGTCATTGATTTGAACATACGCGTATTCAGCCAAATCATGCAAGTTTGAACCACGTTCAATAGCTTCATCAATCAAAAGCTGAGCCGCATTTGATACCATAAAGTATTGTTGGTAGATACGGAGTAATTCACCGTTCTTATCAGAATCATCTGGATACAAGAAGAGTGTCAAGTTTTCTTTAATATTAGTCTTGTCAAATGAAATACCATCTGTAATCAAGTTGTAATTCACTGACTCAATATCAAATAAGTTAAGGTAATTCTTAGTTTCTTTTTTATAGCCAAGAACGTCAAGACGGTCCAATTTTGATTTCAAAGTGAAGTTTTTGAATGGAACATCATAGCTGATAGTTGTTGGAATCAACCAAGAATCATTTTCAATCCAGAAGTTTGGTTCTGCTTCTTGCTCATTTTTCTTAAATACTTGACGGAAAAGACCACAGTGATAGTTAAGACCCACACCTTCACCGTTGATAGCAAGTGTTGACATAGAGTCAATAAAACATGCAGCCAAACGACCAAGTCCACCGTTACCTAGTGATGGTTCTGGTTCAATGTCTTCAACTTGAGCCAATGACTTACCAGCCGCTGCCAATTCTGCTTGAATGTCTTTGTACACACCCAAGTTAATCAAGTTGTTTGACAAGAGTTTACCGATAAGGAACTCAGCTGAGATATAGTAAACCTTACGTTTTCCTGTATTTTTTGGTTTTGTAGCTGCAGCTTCTTTTACGTAGTTTAACAATTGAAGATAGATTTCTTCATATGTTAAATCAGCTAATTTTTTCGAAGTATTTGTTTCTGCAAATGTTGTAAATTTAGTCATGTTGTTCATTTCCTCTTTGATATAGTAATGTCATTTTTGTCAAGAAGTCTTTACGTTCTTGCGTTAAATCTTCTGCTTTCATACGCCATTTCCAGTTTCCACCGATAGTAGATGGCGTATTCATTCGACTTTCTTCACCCAAATCTAGGATATCTTGCATGGTTGCAATAGCAGTGTCACTTACTGTTGCAAATAACATGCGGAGCATTGCTTGACTAACTTTTTCAATCGGTTTACGATTGCTGTAAGCATCTACATATTCTTGTTGCTCCGGTTCAAGATTATTGTACCAACCATTGACAACCTCATTATCATGAGTTCCAGTGTAGGCAACCGAATTAGGAATGCAACGATGCGGTGCATCAATACTCTTACCTGTTACGTCATAGAAACCAAATTGTAAGATTTTCATCCCTGGATAGCCACAATCTGCAAGCAATTTGCGAGCTTTGGCGTCAATATTTCCAAGGTCTTCCGCGATAATTGGAAGGTCTCCAAGTGTCTCTTTAACAGCTTTGAATAAACTGTAGCCAGGACCTGGTTCCCAAGTACCTACTTTTGCCACCTCAGCCTTACCATCGACTTGCCAGAAGTCTGAGAAACCTTTGAAGTGGTCAATTCGAAGGACATCATACAGCTTAAAGCTTTCATGAATTCTATAAATCCACCAGTTATAGCCAGTTTTTTCATGTTCTGGCCAATCGTAAATAGGATTTCCCCATAATTGACCATCCGCTGAGAAGTTATCAGCAGGTACACCAGCTACATAAAGTGGCTTGCGTTCACTATCCAATTTGAATAGTTGAGGTTTTGTCCACACTTCAACGCTATCCGCGGAAACATAGATAGGCATATCTCCGATGATTTTGATGTGGTGTTTGTTCGCATATTCTTTCAACTGTTTCCATTGGCTGAAGAAGAAATACTGTGTGACTTTGTAGTAGTCAATTTGATTGGCTAACTCTAAGCGATATTTATCAAGTGCTTCTTCATTTCGAGCGACCACCTTTTTATCTTCCCATTCTTGGAGCGCTTTATTGCCAAAGTATTCTTTGATAGCCATAAATTCAGCATAATCTGTTAACCAAGATGAGTTGGCTTTTTCAAACTCTAGAAAAGCAGCTTTTTTCTTATCATCTTGTAAAAATGCTTGAACAGCTTTTTCCAAAATTGGACGACGTGCTTGATAAATTAGTGCATAATCTACTTTTTCAGGATTGTCCCCGAAATTGACATCTTGGAAATCTTCTGGTGCCAACAACCCCTCTTCTACCAAAAGGTCGAAGTCTATCAAGTGTGTATTTCCTGCAATTGCAGAGAAAGACTGGTACGGAGAATCTCCGTAGCTTGTGGTTGTTAGTGGTAAAATCTGCCAATAAGTTTGCTTTGTTTCTACCAAGAAATCAACAAAATCATAGGCTGATTGTCCAAAAGTACCAATACCAAACTTACCTGGAAGTGAGGTAATATGCATTAATATTCCACTGGTACGATTTGTCATAAAAACGTTTTCCTTTCTGTCGGTTACGTATATTAGTTTAACGCAAACGTTTGCATCTGTCAAGTATTTTATAAGAAAAGTTTCTAATCATCAAAAAAGTGCCTGTTTTATCGCATTTGTTAGCGAGTAACAAAAAAAGAAAATTGGAATTTTTAATGCCAATTTTCTCTGTTTTTTATATTTTTTAAGCTAAGCTTTGCTCTTTCTCTTTGATTTGGATGGTTCCATTTACCACATCAGCTTCTAAATTTTTAGCATCAAGGTTATCCAAGTGGAAGTCTGTGACTTTGTCACGGATTTGTTGTTCAACCACACGACGGAGTGGACGAGCACCCATAACTTCATCATAGCCTTCTTCTGTCATATAGGCTTTAGCAGCTTCGCTAACTGACAACTCAATGCCTTTCTTAGAAAGAGTCTTGTTAACTTCATTCAACATAAGATCGACAATCTTAGAAAGGTCTTCCTTATCTAAGTGTGAGAACTCAATAACTGCGTCGAAACGATTAAGGAATTCCGGACGGAAGTAAGGTTTCAAACGATCCATGAGTTCTGGTTTATCATCATCTTCTGTCCAGTTAGATTCGTAACCGAAGCCAGCGTTTGAAGTTGCGATAATGACTGTGTTCTTGAAGTTTATAGTATTACCTTGACCATCAGTCAAACGGCCATCATCCAAAACTTGGAGGAGAAGGGTGATAACTTGAGGGTCTGCCTTTTCAATTTCATCAAGAAGGATGATTGAATAAGGGTTACGACGAACACGTTCTGTCAAGGTATTGCTATTATCATCATAACCAACATAACCAGCTGTTGTACCGATCAATTTAGAAACGGCTGTGCGGTCGCTGTATTCTGACATGTCCAAACGGATGATAGCATCTTTGGTACCGAACAAATCAAGGGCCAATTGTTTAGCCAACTCAGTTTTACCAACACCAGTAGGTCCTACAAAGAGGAAGCTACCGATTGGACGGTTACCATCGTCAAATCCTGCACGATTACGACGGATGGAACGTGCCACTGCTTCAACGGCCTTATCTTGACCGATAACCTTAGCTTGCAAACGGTTACCCATATCTTTCAAACGTTCGATATCCGTTGCACCCATTTGAGATACTGGAATACCAGTCATACGTTCTACGGATTCAGCCACATCGTTTACAGTCGCAGTCACCTTGCGATCTTTTGCATGGTTAGCAATTTTCTTTTCAAGTTTTTCAATACGAATCTTAGAATTTAGAGCTGCTTCGAAATCTTCTTTAGCAACTGCAGCTTCTTGTTTAGCTTTTTCTTCTTCGATTTCACGTTCAACAGCATTGACATCAGTTACTGGATGTTGTGCTGCCAAGTGAGCTGCTGTCACGTCCAAAAGGTCAATAGCCTTATCTGGCAAGCTACGTTGTGGAATGTATTGTACTGAAAAATCAACCGCTGCTTTCAAGACTTCATCTGGCAAGATAACATTGTGGTGTTTTTCATAAAGATCACGAATACCTTGAAGAATCTTGAAGGTATCTTCAGGAGAGGGAGCATTGACCTTAACTTCGTTGAAACGACGAGCAAGGGCAGCATTCTTCAAGATAGTGTTACGGTATTCATCTTGAGTTGTTGCACCAATCACTGTTATTTCACCACGTGAAAGAGCAGGTTTCAAGATATCAGCCAGACCTTTAGAACCTTGACCATCGCCAGTGCTTCCGGCACCAAGAATTTGATGAATTTCATCGAAGAAGAGGATAATGTTTCCAGCTTCTTTGACTTCATTTACCAAGTTTTGAATGTTTTCTTCAAAGCTACCACGGTATTGAGTACCAGCTTCCAAGCCCGAAATGTCAATGGAGATGATTTCTTTGTCCTTGATAGCAGCTGGGACATCACCATTAACGATGGCTTGTGCCAAACCTTCAACTACAGCTGTTTTACCAACCCCAGCATCACCGACAAGGACTGGGTTATTCTTAGTACGACGAGCCAAGATTTCGGCAGTTTCTTGAATTTCTTTGTTACGTCCGATAACAGGATCCAATTTACCTTCGCGAGCCTCTTGAGTCAAATTGCGACCTAATTTTGCTAGTATCCCATCTGATTTTATCTGACCTTTAGATGGTGCTTGTGCCACTTCTTCGGTCTGTGGCAGGCGACCGGTCTGACGGTACATAGCAAATTCCTCCGGTGTCACTTCACGCCCATTGATAGAATAACGGCGGCGCTCTGAACTGTAACCACCCATGTTGGCCATGAGTTGATTGAAAATATCGTCCATATTGTTAAAGTTATTGAAATTGTTGTTCATAGTAGTTACCTCGTTTCTGTTTTATTTATTTTTGACTCTTACTGACCTTTGTTTTAGAAAGATTGACTTAGTCTTTCAGTTTGCTTTTAGTACTAGCTCTAAAGGTTTGGGGAACCTTTGGAGGTGGGAAATAGTGCGAACAAAGTTCGAATCAAAAGCTACAGGCAGCTTCAATAGTCCAGTGAACTATTGAAGGTTGGAATTCGCACTTACGATAGTAAGTAACATTCGTAAAGTACGGCAAAGCGAGTTCAAACAATCCAGTGGAGTGTTTGAAGCTGGAAATAGGGAAATGGAGTTTCCTCGTACGTCAAAGTAATAAAAGATAAACTAAATGACGCTAATAGGGTGTTATCCTGTCTTTCATAACAACCTCCTTATAGGTTTGCTCTTTACTGACCAATGATTCAAAATATAAATCATTACTTTTTGACTTTTTGATCTTTACTGACCTTTTGATTAAATATTCCGCAAGGCATTTACCTTACGAATCTTATTATACACAATTAGTCAGCAAAGGTCAATAGATTTGTTAACATTTTTCAAACTTTTTAAAAAGTTAGATAACAATCCCTTCCAAATGATCTAGTTCATGCTGAACAATCTGGGCTTGGAAGTCGGTTAGTTTTAGTCTCCGCTTTTTCCAAGAAGCATCAAAAAACTCTACTTCAATTTCCTGATAGCGAGTGGTCGTGCGAGTACCTACTAGCGACAGGCAGCCTTCCTCTGTCTGATAGGGCTTGGCCTTGCTGATGAGGACGGGATTGTACATGACCAGATTGGCGAAGCCCATGTTGACGATGATTATCCGCTTTTTGACGCCAATCATGTTGGCCGCCATACCCACGCAGGCATGAGCGTTGGCTACCAAAGTATCCTGTAAATCTTGACCTACCTGCACATCTAGCTGAGTCGCAGGCTCAGACTTCTTCTGCAGGAAGAAAATATCTTTCATAATAGGTTGAATCATGGGGTGCCTCCTTACACTCTAGGTACATCTAGTATACCAAAAAAGCCTAGTTCTCACTAGACTTTCCTTATTTATTCTTGGCAATAAATCGCAATGGCTTGACTGACAAAGGCTACTGTGCCTGGTCCACCTGCTCGGTCGATATTGGCTGAAAATCGCTCATCTTCAACATACATGAAACCCAGATTTTGCAAAATTTCCTTTGTGCAGGTGTAGAAATGTTCCGTGATATAGGCCCGCAAATTCGCTACCTGAGCCTGCACCTCAGGGTGACTGACTTCTAAGAACCTGTATTTTCCAAAAGCTTCAAAAATAGCATGCATCTCTTGGGCAAACACCCGATCCTTACTGGCATCGTAACCTTCTTCAAACTCAGCATGGGCCGCGGTCTGTCCCCAACGTTCCTTGGCCTCCACCTTATAAGCTTTTAGTTGACTGCTGTCAAATGCATGAAAGTCCATGACTTCTCCTCCTTTTTCTGTGAGCAATCTGGCGTGATTGATGATGCGGTCCAGACGTTCCCTTTTGAGCTCTAAAAGGGTGATATGATCCCGCAAGACCTGCTGACGATTGATTTCCGTCACGTCCAGAAGCTGCTGAATGTTTTTGAGAGGAAATTCCAACTCACGAAATAATAAAATTTCTTGCAGACGAGCCAAATTTTCTTGATTATAGTAGCGATAACCATTTTCAGCCACAAATGCTGGTTTGAGCAAACCAATCTGGTCATAGTGGTGCAAGGTCCTCACCGTCAATCCTGTCAACTGACTGACCTGCTTAACTGTCCAATTTTCGTTCATAGAAATCTCCTCTCTATACCCAGTATAAGGGATAACGTAAGGTGAGAGTCAAGGGAAAAATGAATTTTTTATCCCTTCTTTGTAATTTCATTCATATAGCCAGCCGTAATAATTCCTGCAGGTAGAGCAACAATCGCAATTCCAATTATCAAAGAAAACATTGTAATGATTTTTCCTAGCATTGTTGTTGCAAATACATCACCATAGCCAACAGTAGTTAATGATATGGTCGCCCAATAAATTGCATCAAAAAATGTTTCAAAAGTATCAGGCTCCACCGAAAAAATCAATAAAGCAGTAAAGAAAATATAACCAACAGCTAGGCTTGCTACTAGCAATAATGACTCTTTTTGATTTTGCAAAACGTTCGTCAAAATCTGAATGTTTTTTGAATAGCGGATAACTTTGAAAACTCGAAGTACTCGCCCCATTCGTACTATTTTCAATAATCGAAGACTGTTATTAAAGTATAAAAAAATCGGTAAAATGGACAATAAGTCCACTATGGCTAATAGGCTAAATGGGTAGAACAGAAATGATAGTTTTCCTTTTTGCAATTTGAAATCAGCTGTTAGTATTCTAAAAAGATAATCCAAGCAAAAAATAGCAGTCGAAATATAATCCATTAACAAATGAAAAGAATTCGTATGCTTAGACATCAAAGGAGTCAAACTAACCACTATTGCAAATAACATTATTAAGTTATAGCAACGTGACAATAAACTATCGTTATCATTTTCTAGAATACAAAATAATTTTTCCCTCATCTCACTCCACCTTCACCGGCACGCGCCCGTAGGTTTGCTCTGCTATTGCGTCAGCTCCCAGTTGATAGACCGCATCCGCCTGCTGGGTCAGGATGTCCCAGGGCTCTTTGCCGATCCGCGTCACCAGTTCCACCCGCTCCTTGACGGTCTTGAGATAGGCCTGGCCTCGAGCCGAGAAGCCAAGGACATGGACCGCATCTGGCAAAGGAGTTTCCACCGCATTGACCAGGATGTAGGTCAGCACCCGCCGCACCCTCGCCTTGGTGTAGCGCTTGGTCGCAACGGCATCCACTAACTCCTCCACGGTCGCTACACTCCCAATGGCAGAGCGGATACGACTGGCTAGTTCTTCGTTGACCTGAAAGACCTGACTGAGATCTCGGTGGGTCACAATCTGGTAGCGGAGCAGCGGAAAATAATTTCTCCAGCTTACCTTGGTCGCCTCTTCAAAGAGACTGGCAGATGGCAAAAAGGCTCGCACTAAGTCCAGCTGGTCAGCACCCTTGCGAATAGCCGTCGCCGATGCGTAAGTCGTTTCCGTCTCTTCCGAGTGAAAACCAGCCCCCTGCCGCTGAACCGGATCAAGCTGAATACCTGTTCCCACCACTGCCTTAGCGTAAGCCAAACCCAGAATATGGTTGGGCGTATCACCTGTGAAGGTAAGATCTGCAAATTCCTGCCACATGGCCTGGGTCTTCTGTGGATAAGAGAGATTGTCTGGCAAGTTTTTCACAAAATTTTCCATTTCTTCGGACTTATCCACATAAATGTCTGCGATTTTCTGATAATCCAGCATTTCTTCCGTACCGAAAACCAGTTTTTCCACACCTAGCCTGTGTAAAATGCTGATTGCTCCCTTTGCAAAATAGTCAGCCGACTGAACCGACACCAAAAAGGGCATCTCGACAACAAGATCTGCCCCGTGTTCCAAAGCCATCTGAGCCCGTGTCCACTTATCCACAATGGCTGGCTCACCCCGTTGCATAAAATTGCCAGACATAACCACAATTTTCAATCCTTCCGCTTGTTCCAACAGGTATTTATGTCCCGTGTGAAAAGGATTGTATTCTGCAATAATCCCTGAAATCATGCCTTAACCGCCTTGAAAAACCACCGCTGGCTAGTTTCTGTCGGAGCTTCATCTTCAAAGTCCGCAAAGACTTCCACAGATGCAAAACCAGCTTGTTTCAATAATTCCACATAGGTTTCAATCGGATAGGTCCGCTCTTCATGAACTTCATCCCGACGGATAAACCGGTCTTCATGACTGTCCTCATCTTTGACAAAGAAAGTCAATTCATGAACAATGGAATGCTCATGCTCCCCTTCATAGGTGTCCCAGACAAAGGCAAAATCCTCATAATTTTCATGGTAGCTATAGCCTGCAAACACTTCCTCCATTTGATAAATGGAGTGAACGTCAAAAAGGAAAGTACCACCTTGATTGAGAACTGAGTGAACTCCTTCAAAGACCCGCAAAACAGCTTCTTGATCAGCCATGTAGCAAAGACTATCTGAGTAACAAGTCACCGCATCGAAATCTCCAATACCTTCCAGAGCCATCATATCTGCTTGAGCCAGTTCCATCATGACACCAGCAGCTTCTGCTTTTTTCTGGGCCAACTCCAGCATTTCATAGGACAAGTCCAGACCAGTCACTTCATAACCCTTTTGAGCAAAACGAACAGCCTGAATCCCTGTCCCACAGGCCAATTCTAAAATTGTCTTGGTCTCTTGAGGCAGGTGTCGCAAGCTAAAATCTGTCCATTTATCATACAAGCTGTCATCCATGATTTCATCATAGACCGCCGCAAATGTTTCATAAGTTGCCATATTTTCCTTTCATAAAAAGCAGCCAATCGACTGCTTCATTAACTCACACTGTGTTCAAAAAGTCTGTCACTTCTAATTACATAATAGTGAACTCATTTTGGTCACTTTCGAGTTGTTTGGTAACCAGCTGAAACAGTTCCCCAAACTGTTTCACTCCCACCCCCGCACGGCTCCAACAGTCAGAGTAGTGACTGTTGGAGGTTGGAAATGAAGTGAACTCGTTCGCATCAGCCGTATAGGTCAGATTTGGAGTGGGAAGCACGAACAAAGCTGCCAATCAACCACTGCGCTGAGATGTTGACTAAAGTTTAAAATAGTACACCCAAATCAAAATCTATCTTCACACTTTTTCCAGAAGTCCATCACTTCTACTCAAATAAACTTAAACTCTCTATGGTCACTTTCGAGTTTCAATGTGACCAGCTGGAGCGCTTCCTTACTTTATTATAAGTCAGGTACGGATAGCCCACCGGACTTTTCGTATCCACCGAACTGTTTCACTATTCCTCGTCTAAAAAGTCTGCGACTTCCAAGAAGCTACCTTCGTGCCATAATTTTTCAAGGTTGTAGAGGTCTCGCATTTCTTCAGAAAAAATATGCATCACAACGCTACCGAGATCCAAAAGGACCCAGCCACCAGTGCTATCACCTTCGACACGGCCACCTTTAACACCAGCTTCTGCAACCTTTTCACGGATATTTTCCGCAATAGCATCCAACTGGCGACTATTCATTGAACTGGCAATTACAAAATAATCTGTCAAGCTAGTCACACCCTGAACATCAACCACAACAAGGTCTTCAGCTCGCTTGTCATCAGCAGCCTGAACCACAACTTTTACTAAATCTAGTTCTTTCATTTTATCCTCTAATAATATTTTCTAATGTATCTACCTGGGCAAAATTCCATGACCAGATGTTTTGGTAGTGGCCAATCAAGTCTTTGGCATCCAATTTCCCTGTATAACCTGTCGTCGTTCCGTCCTGAATCACAGCTACCTTGTAGCCTAGTTCAAAGACTACTTTAATCGTCGTATCAACACAAAAATTGGTCGCCATCCTCATAATGATGAGCTTGTTTATCTTTTGTTTATGGAAGTAAGAATGAAGCTCTGTCTCATTGAAAGCACTATTGAATGTTTTATCGAAAATCATTTCATTTTCTAAGGGTGCAACCAAAGGATGAATTTCCCAATCATGCGTACCTTTGACCAATTCTTGATCGTGATGGCGAATATAAATCACCTCAACACCTGACTGTCGAACCTGTGCAAGACTATCTTGCCAAAGCTGGAGCCTTTCTTCAATAGCATATGGCTACCCTCCACTACCAAATTCTGAACATCAATGACGAAAAGTGCTGACTGCATCTTGCCTTCCTAACTCTCCGACATAAGCATTATACGTTTCCAAAGTCTGGGGATAGATGGGAATCCCCTTCTTAGCTAAGTAAGAAATAGTTTGGGCAGTTTCAAAAGCTACTGCCTTGTCCAAAGACTCTTTTGCAATCCGTCGTGCCTCGTCCACTCCAGGAAAATCCCGATTGGGTTCGATGTAGTCCGCTACATAGAGCACCTTATCCAGCAAGGACATTTCTCGCGCACCAACTGTATGCCGTTGAATGGCTTGTAAAATCTCCTCATCTTCCAAACCAAAATCTTCTGCGATTTTATAGACTCCTACTACACCGTGCCAGATATTATTATCCCAGTTGAGCAAGTCCTTATCCAATTCATACTTAGCAATCAAGTCCAGAAAGACTTTGTCTTCCACTTCCTTGGCATAGTCATGCAAGAGTGCTGCCAGACTAGCTTTTTTCGGGTCACAGCCATATTGGTCAGCCAATTCAAGAGCCGCCTCTTCCACACCCAAAACATGTTGAAATCGTTTTGGTTTCATAGCGGCACTTATTTTTTCTAACAAGGCTTCACGATTGAAGTCTAAATCTGAATTGATCATTGATAAAGCCCCTTTTCCTCAATATAATCTAACACCTCGTGTGGGACCATAAAGTTTGGTACTCGACCCTGTTTAATAAAATCACGCACCATGCTTGAAGAAATATCCATGAGCGGGACATCTACCCAGATAACCGGGTAGGAAGTCCCAGCTTTATAGCGTGGACGTTGTACGCCAACAAACTGAACCATAGTAGCGAGTTCATCAATCTTATGCCATTTTGGAAGATAATCCACCATATCCGCACCAATGATAAAATAATAATCTGTGTCTGGATTTTTTTCCCTCAACAATTTCATAGTGTCATAGGTATAGCTGACACCTCGGCGCTCCAATTCAATGGTTTCAATACCCAAGCCCTCAATACCTGCAATAGCCATCTTGAGCATGGAATAGCGATGATACTCATCAATTGTTTCTTTTTTATCTACATGTGGTGGAATAAATTCAGGCATCAGCAACACTTCATCCAGTTGCAATTGCTGGCGCACCTGATCAGCTACAATCAAATGAGCATTGTGGACAGGGTTGAAATTCCCACCTAGAATTCCAACTTGTTTACGATTGGTTTCTTTCTTTTCAACCTCTAATTCAACCTTGGTAAAGGGTGTTAAGAGTTCAATAGCCATAGGCTCTCCTTCTTAGATTTCTTTAACCTTTTTAGAAATTTTTCTGTTCTCTTTCTTGCTAGATTGTTTAAATAAAATTAAGATACGACCAATTTTTTGAACTGTATCGACCCCAATTTCATCTTCCAGTATCTCTGCGACCTCGTGAATATTTTCGTCTGTATTTTGTAATAAGGTAACCTTTATCAACTCACGTGCATCAAGCGCTTGACGAACACTGGTTTTAATTTGGTCATTGAGACCATTTTTCCCAATCTGAATAATGGGTTTGAGACTGTGTGCCTGACTGTTCAAATAGGCACGTTGTTTTGAAGTTAATGACATAATTTCTCTTTTCTTTATTAAACTAAGCAGAACTAGTCTACTAGCACTTTCTGAATCACTTGGGGAGACTCTTTCAACTTGTAGATACCAGTGTAGGGAAACTCCAGATAGCTTCTTAGTATTCCCACATAGGCAAATACTGTGGTTTCACCTTCTGCCATGACAAAAGCAGTCCGCACATGGGGTGAGCATCTTGAACACTATCTTGATGGGTCTTTTTTGCATTTCCTAGTTCTGCCAAAAAGACTGCTATTTCTTCTGACTAATCGATTTTGACTACTTCTTGACCTTGGACCAAACGAATTTCCCGGACCTCACTGACTTTGGGAAGATTTGGTTCTTACCCTGACCAAAACCAATAGGCCCGTACGTACAAACCGACAACGGCCAGCATACCAAATACTTTTTTCATTAGAGAATCTTTTTTAAGCGCTCATTAAATAATCGCCTTACGGATGACCACATCCACACCCATGGGTGCCCAAGCGGCAATCTTGGCTTTTTCATTGACCCGAATCCAACCAAGACCTGAGAAGACCACATCCGTCTTTTCATTAATGGTAAATTCATGGCGGACCAACTCTGGAAACTCTTTTAGTTCCTTACTAGTTGGCGGAACTAACAAAGTTCCCGCATGTTTCTGGTAAAAATCACTAGCACCCTGTAACTTGGTCCGATGGAGTTGAAGTTCATTGTCAAAAAACGCTGTGAAACCTTGGCGTTCGCCAGACACAAAGTCAAATCGTCCAAGACCTGCCAAGAACAAGGTTTGTTCTGGATTGAGCTGGTAGGTCTTTGGCTTGATTTCCTTCCGAGGGCTGATATATTTGAGATTTTTAGCCGTCAGGTAATGTGCCATCTGATGACGATGAATAATTCCTGGCGTATCGTAAATGAAAGAACCATCATCCAGAGGAATCTCAATCTTATCTAAAGTTGTCCCTGGGAATCGTGAAGTTGTGATAACATCCTTGTCCCCTGTGATTTCTTGGATAATAGCATTGATCAAGGTTGATTTGCCGACGTTGGTCACGCCGACTACATAGACATCCCGACCTTTGCGGTATTGTTCTATCTTTTCAATCAAATCCTTGATAGCCTGCTTGTTTTGGGCAGAAGTCAGGACCACATCGACTGGTCGCATCCCGATTTCATGCGCCCGTTCGGTCAACCATTGAGTGACCTTGCCTGTCTTGACTGACTTGGGTAAAATGTCCTGCTTATTGCCGACCAAAAGCACATCATTTCCTGAAATAAAGCGAGGCAAACCAGGAATGATTGAACCATTAAAATCAAATATATCAATGACATTGACCACCAAGGCATCACTTTCTCCCACACTATGGAGAAGTTTCAAGAAATCATCATCGGAGATATTGACATCGGAGATTTCATTGTAATGACGCAAACGGAAACAACGTTGGCAGTATAATTGACCAGTTTCTAAACCTTTTTCTAGGGCTGATTGAGGAGTAAATCCTGCAACATCTTTATCTGTCGTTTGAATTTGAGCACCACAACCAATACAAAATAATTCTTCCACTTACATCTCCCTCCTATAGTCTATCGCTCCGTAAGTAGCGATGATTTTTTTCATTGTCCGTCGTTCACGCCAACGGTTAATCTGTGTATTAATAGAATCTGTCTGAATCAAGGGCTTGACTAATACCGACTTAAGTCCAACTCGCTTAGCCGCACGAATGTCTGTCATCAGCTGATCGCCAATCATGACCACTTCATGTGGCTGGACATTAAAGCGTTTCAGTGCACGGTTAATCCCAAAGGTGAACGGTTTGAGAGCGAAGGCTTCAAATTCAATCCCAAATTTTTCAACTGCCCGTTTGACACGCTCATATTTATTGTTGGAAACAACTACTACAGGAATTCCCGCATCACGTAAGTCATGTAACCATTGACGCATTTCTGGCGTTCCATCAGGATTATTCCAGGCAATTAAAGTATTATCCAAGTCAACAAGCACAACCTTAATTCCATGTTTTTTCAAGCTATCAACTGTCACATCATAAGCCTTTTCCAAGGCAAAATCTGGCATATAATTCTCTAAACTCACTATCGTCTCCAAAGGTTTTTATCAGACAATTATACCATTTTTTTTAGAAAAATGCGAACCGATAATAGAAAACACTCGGATAAACCGAGTGCTCTCTGAATGGAATCATCTTGGTATCTCAATTAAATCTGACCTTTTTCCAAAATCCAATCCTTTGGAATAAAAATCATATTGGCATATGGGTCAGTAACCAGTCAATGTCAAAAGTAAATTCTGAAAAAGCAAAACCAATCTGCTCTATTCCTGACTCATCCTCATCTAACCCTAAAATAGTCAATGCATGTCCGTAATCCGCATGGCTATCATCAAACAATCGCCATATGAGAGCACGATAGATTAATTTTTTAGCATCATAGAGACTGTATTGTTCTCGGTATTCCGAAAATGACTGACAATCTTTCCCTTTCGGCTCCACACCTGTCGTTTTTGCAATTACAATTAGACTGTCATAATTATGATATCGCAAAGTACTATTCAATGATTGAGCTAAGCGAACGGCATAATCCAATGCTAAATCACTCACTTCAATAGCCACAGTTCCTAATTCTTTACGCAGGGGATTCAAGAGAGACGCAGCATATTGAGCCAATTCTTCACTAGTGTCCTTATCTACATTTCCAATATTTGGCAAGATAATATTTCGATCTTCTTCATTTCCTTTATAAATATTAAGCGTAATCCTTGTTCACCAAGCCTTTCCAATTCAGCATCGAAACCGGATTTTCTCTCTTCGGCATATTCTAAAAGTTTTTCATAATACCCTTCTGGCAATACTATCTTGTCCAATATTTCTTGAAGTCTAGCTGTTCCCATGATATCCTCCTGCTACTTTATACTGCTATTCTAGGAAGTTTACTTTTTTTGTAAACATTTCCAACTCGGAAATCTACCTGGTTATTTTCACATAAAAAAACTATTGTCAAGCGCTATCAATAAAAGATATGTTCGTTTGATAAATATGTATTCTCGTAGAAAAGTTCTCGAGTCCCTTCATTACCAGTTTCTAGGCTAAATACAGGACTTTAACAACCAAAAATGAAAACAGCCGACTGTGTCGACTGCTTTCATGGAGATTATATGAAAAAGAATAAAAATATTGTATCTTCCAATGCTTAAACAAACCTTAACTTAAAATACTTCTAAAAGACGCACGATTATTATCCTATAATTTTTATTAGGTTCAATGCACCTTACCAAAATAATCTCGTTCCATGTATTTGATTGATTGGTAATGCTTCTAATAAAGTTGGAACATTTTCTGTAGTTAATCCACCGCCAACAAGAATTTCAATTTTTCCATCCGCATAGGCTTGAATGTCTCGTAACCAATCGATATTCTGCAATGCTGAACCTGTCAGACTTCCACGCGTCAAAATCCGTGTTACTTCGTGACTTGCCAACCAGTCAATTGCTTCAAATTGACGACTACGAGGAATCTGATCAAATGCCATATGAAAGACAACTTGGTGACCCATTGAAACAGCCAGCAATTGTTCTAAAGCTACCTCATCCAACCAATTTTCCTCAGTTAAAACACCATATACCAAACCATCTGACCCCAGCTCTATGGCGATTCTGCAATCCTCAACCATCATCTCAATTTCAGTGTGGTCATAACAAAAATTCCCTCCACGTGGACGAATCATGGTCATGACTGTGGCTTTCTGTTCATGAGCTAGTTGACAAACATATTTGATTACTGCATAACTAGGGGTCGTTCCTCCAACCGCTAAATTATCACACAGTTCAACTCTTTGAGCACCCAGAGAAAGTGCTTTCACCACAGCTACATGATTTTCGGAACAAAATTCTTTAATCATCTTTATTCCTTTCAAGTCTTTTTCCTTTAGTATAACAAGAAAGAGTATATTAACCAATACTCTTTCTACTAATCATTAAATCTTTCATGGAAATCAAAAGTACTGCGAGTAAAATCAACAACATCCCAACAAAGTCAATAGTATAAAATTGTTCATTGACCAACCATACCGCAAAAAAGACTGATGCAATCGGCTCAATCGAAGCCAAAAGACTCCCGTTTACCGGACCAACTAAACTGACCCCCTTCAAAAAGGCTGTATAGGCGAAAATAGTTCCCACACCAACAATCCCTAGCAAACCAAATGTAGTTCCAGTATCCAAAGGTAGACTCTGTTTCCACGTTTGTACTCCAAGTGTTACTACTATACCACCCATCAACATCCCTAGGCCAATAACCACCATACTACCGTAAAGGCGGATTAACTTTCCGGGTAAAATAATATACAAGGCGTAGGTAAAGGCAGAAAAAATTCCCCAAAAAAGTCCAATAGGTGTAATCGATAGCTCATTCAGCTGACCATGTGTCGCAATTAAAAATGTTCCCACAATCGCTAAAAGAATAGAAATGATTTCTGTACCCGTTGGCACTTGTCTATCCTTCAAACAGGTGTATGCCAAAACCAAAATAGGACAGAGATATTGTAGAACAGTAGCCGTTCCCGCGTTGGTATGATAGATGGCTTGTAAATAGGCTGTCTGATTAAGAACTAAGCCAAGCATGGCAAAGATAGAAATTCCTAGCAAAGCATTTTTATCTTTCAAAACTGCCAACAGCTGTTCTTTCGCTGTAGCATAAGCCAGGCCAACGAGAAAGAATCCCGATACTAACAAACGCAGGGAGGTAATCATATCCACTGAAACACCACGAGACATCAAGTACTGTCCACTCACTCCAGACAAGCCCCAGGCTATACCTGCTATTAATGTAATCAGTGTCCCCAATCTCTTTTCCGCCATCATATCTCCTTCTCACACTGTGAATACTTCCATTATACCAAAAGAGCAGGACACCGTCCCACTCTTTCTTACATTTATGTTGCTAAACCTACAAATTCTACGAATCGTAGAAAGGCTGCCTGTCCTTCTGGAGTACGTTTGTAGACCCCTGCATCTTCCAATACACGCGCAAAAATTTGCCCCACTGACTCACGTACGACTTGTTCGACAGTTTCCTCTGTCACATCAGGATGATTGTTTTTTAAGTTTTCTGCCCATAGCTGATGGTAAGTAGCAACATGACTTTCTTGACCCAACAAGTATTTTTCAACTTCAGCCAACTCAGCTTTCAAGCGTGGAGGTAAAATCGCCAAGCCCATGACCTCAATCAGGCCGATATTTTCTTTCTTGATATGTTGCACATCTGGATGTGGATGATAAATGCCATCTGGAAACTCTTCTGAAGTTTGATTATCGCGGAGAACCAAATCCAGCTCGTACAAATCGCCTCGTTTCCGAGCAATTGGGGTGATGGTATGATGTGGAGTTCCATCTGTCTCAGCCTTAATCTGAACGCTATCATCTGAGTAGCTCCGCCATTTTTCTAAAATCTTAGCCGCTAGGCTCAAAAGCGCTGGCTTGTCATCGGAGTTCAATCTGATAACTGACATGGGCCACTTGACAATGCCTGCCGAGACGGACTCAAAGCCGTCGAAGACCAGCTGGCGTTCTACCGGCGCCTGATCCATGGCAAAACTATGCCGCCCACCTTGATAGTGGTTGTGGGTCAGGATAGAGCCACCCGAGATGGGAAGGTCTGAGTTAGAGCCGACAAAATAATTTGGAAAGATGTCAAGCAAGTCCAATAGCTGTTCAAATGTTTGCGGACTAATGACCATGGGCACATGCTCTTGGTTCAAGAAGATGGCATGTTCATTGTAGTAAGCATAAGGCGAATATTGGAAGCCCCACTGTTCCTTGCCAAGATCCAAGCGAATAATGCGGTGATTGGCGCGTGCGGGATGATTAATCCGTCCCTGATAGCCTTCATTTTCCATACAAAGCAGACATTTCGGATAATTGCTAGTTTCTACCTTCGTCGCAGCTGCAATAGATTTTGGATCTTTCTCGGGTTTTGACAGATTGATTGTGATTTCTAAATCTCCATACTCCGTTTGAACCTGATAATAGATATTTTTAGCAATCGCAGCCATCTTGATATAGTCATTACGTTTGCTCAATTCATAAAAGTCACTAATCGCTTTATCTGGACTGTTCTGATAGGTCTGCCAAAAATTACGATTGACCCGACTTGGACTTGGTGTCATCAAATCCATCAAACAAGCCCCAACCATATCCTGTTCTTCCAGCAATTCTCCTACAAAACCAGATTGAACTCCATGAACCAAAAGTTCATCTTTTAATTCAATCAATTCTTCTAGCTCTGTCTCAACCTCCAATACCTGATCCCCAACTAAGGCTAGAACCCGATTGCGCAGGTAAAGAGCATCCATTTCCTCAAAGCCACTATTGGCAATGACCTGCTCAACAAAACGATCCACCAATCCTGTCATCATTTCTCCAATCTATTTGCGAGATAAGACGCGAGAGCCTCCAGCAATCTCCGCTACATAAAAGCTTGGTTCATATCCAACCACTTCAGTATAGGTCTTACCAACATTTTCAGTAAATGCTTCAACCTTATCCTTATGGACAATGGCAATACCACAGCCACCGAAGCCTGCACCTGTCATCCGAGCACCAAGAACGCCTTCTTGCTCCCAAGCTGTGTGAGCCAATGTATCCAATTCCAAACCCGTCACTTCATAATCATGTTCCAAGGAAACATGAGAAGCATTGACCAAACGACCAAAGGTTGCCAAATCTCCTTCTTCCAAGGCCTTACGAGCCTGCAAGGTCCGTTGATTTTCTAAGACAGCATGGCGGGCACGCTTGATACGATTTTCATCCTTAATCAAATAACTATATTGATCAAAAGTCCACTCATCCAATTCTCCCAGCGTTTGAATATTCAAGACTGCATTCAATTCTTCGACTGCTTTTTCACATTCCGCACGACGCTCATTGTACTTAGAATCTGCCAATTCACGACGTTTATTGGTGTTCATAATGACAATCACATGGTCACCTAAGTCAAGTGGCACCAATTCATACTCCAAGCTATTGGTATCCAAATAAATGGCACGTTGATCCGCTCCCATACCGATAGCAAACTGGTCCATGATACCAGAATTGACACCGATAAAGTGATTTTCCGTTTGTTTCCCAATTTTCACCAAATCAAGGCGAGTCAGTTCTAGACCATACAATTCTTCTGCGATGATTCCAATCAAGAGTTCTAGAGAAGCTGATGATGACAATCCTGAACCATTTGGAATGTTACCATAGACAAAGACTTCCATACCTGTGTCAATGCTGTGCCCTGCTTCTTGCAAGAACTTAAGAACACCTTTGGCATAATTGGTCCAGTTATCCGCCTTATCAAAGATCAGATTGTTCAAATCCACTTCGATAATTCCAAGTTCTTCAAAGTTTGCGGAATAAAAGCGCAAAACTTGGTCATCTCGTTTGCGAGCAGCCCCGTAGGTCCCCAAGGTAATAGCCGCAGGAAAAACATGTCCACCATTGTAATCCGTGTGCTCACCAATCAAATTAATCCGACCTGGTGAGAAGAAAGTCGCATCTGCCTCTTGACCAAACACATTGAGAAAGGCCTGCTTGAGTTGTTCTTTATTCATAAGAACCTCCTAGATTTTGTAATCGTTTTCTATCATTGTACAACTCTCTAAATAAAAAGTCAATATATTTACTAAAAATTTACTAATTTTAATTTTTATGCTATACTAGAGACAAATAAACAGGAGAAAAATATGGTTACAATCAAAGACATAGCAAAACAAGCCCACCTTTCCTCTGCCACCGTTTCCCGCGTACTCAAGGGAGACCTGACCCTATCCGTCAGCCAAGAAACCCGCGACCGCATTTTCCACACGGCACAGGAATTGGGCTACACCAAGCACATTAAAAAGCAAGCACCTCAACAAAAAGGCACCATCGGTATTGTCCAATGGTACACTGAGAGCGAAGAGCTGGCTGACCTCTACTACTATTCCATCCGGGCTAGCATCGAGCAGACCGCCAGTCTTCTCGGCTATCAAATCATCCGCTCCTTCAACGACTTGACCAATCCCCTCCTTCAAGGATTGGACGGCATCATCGCAGTTGGTAAATTTTCTTCTGGGCAAATAGCAGAGCTATCTAACCTATCTTCCAAGCTCATTTTTGTGGACTCTGATACACTGACCGAGGGATTCTCCTGCGTCACGACTGACTTTGAACACTCTGTTCAGACAGTTATTGACCACTTCCATTCGCAAGGTTTGACAGACATTGGCCTATTGGTCGGACAGGAAGAAACCACAGACGGACACCAACTGCCAACAGATCCCCGCCTGACTGCCTTTCGGACCTATCTAGTCTCCTTGGGCATGCTCCAAGAAGACTACATCTACCAAGGGAAATTCTCCACCCAGTCAGGCTATGAGCTGATGAGCCAGGCTATTTCCGATCTGGGCGATCAACTGCCCCCAGCCTTCTTCATGGCAAACGACACTCTAGCTGTCGGTGCCCTTCGAGCCCTTCAAGAGCGTCAAATCGCAGTGCCAGAACGGGTCCAGCTCATCACCTTTAATGATACAGCCATCACGCGCCAGGTCTATCCAGCCCTATCTTCTATCAGTGTCTTTACT
Source organism: Streptococcus sp. VTCC 12905 (assembly GCF_049893385.1). NCBI lineage: Bacteria > Bacillati > Bacillota > Bacilli > Lactobacillales > Streptococcaceae > Streptococcus > Streptococcus sp. VTCC 12905. The sequence goes on from NZ_JBMVJC010000015.1 coordinate 34,488, forward strand.
GACGAAATGGGGCAGGAGGCCATGCAGCTGCTGGACCGTATCATAACAAGTCCAACGCCCCACCATCCCCGTAAGATTAAACTAGGTACCCGGCTGGTTATACGGGACAGTTCATACTAAAAGTGCAGAAGAAAACCGAGAATTCAACACGAACTCTCGGTTTTCTTCTATTCAATTTTAATCCAACAACTTAGCCAATTCCTGAGCCAAGAGTTGTTGAGCAACTTGTGGGTTGGCTTGTCCCTTGGTTGCCTTCATCAAGAAGCCTGTAAAGGCCTTATCGGCATTACGTTTGCCAGACTTGAAGTCAGCTACGGCTGCTTCGTTATCCGCAAAGACTTGGTGGATAATCGGAATGAGGACTGCTGGGTCTGAAATCTGTACCAAACCAGCCTTCTCAACATAAGCCTTAGCAGAACCACCTTCCTTAGCCAAGTGAACAAAGACTTTCTTGGCGATTTTAGATGAAATGGTTCCATCCGAAATCAAGGCAATCATTTCTACCAAGTTTTCTGGTGTTAAGGCGATTTGCTCAATGGTCTTGCTTTCTGCATTGAGGAATTGAGCCACTTCGCCCTGCAACCAGTTAGACACTTGTTTAGCATCACCACCGGCTGCCACTGCTGCTTCAAAGAAGTCAGACAGTGCCTTTGTAGACGTCAACTGACCTGCATCGTAGGCGGTCAAGCCCAAGTTTTCCATATAGTGAGCACGGCGAGCCTTTGGAAAGACTGGCAATTCTGCACGCACTTCCTCAATCCAGCTATCATCAATCTCATAGAGTGGCAGGTCTGGCTCAGGGAAGTAACGGTAGTCAGCTGAACCTTCTTTGACACGCATGAGAATGGTTTCACCAGTAGATTCATCGTAACGGCGAGTTTCCTGCTGGATTTGACCACCTGAACGCAAGATTTTCGTCTGACGTTCTACTTCGTGTTGCAAGCCCTTGCGAACATAGTTGAAGGAGTTGAGGTTTTTCAACTCAGTCTTGGTACCAAATTTTTCTTGACCATAGGGACGAAGGGAAATGTTAGCATCCACGCGCATAGAACCCTCTTCCATCTTCACATCTGAAATACCAGTGTACTGAATAATTTCTTTAAGGGCTGTCAAGTAGGCATAGGCCTCTTCAGGCGAGCGCATATCGGCTTCTGATACAATCTCAATCAATGGCACGCCCTGACGGTTGAGGTCCACATAAGAATAACCGTCTGTTCCGTGGGTATTCTTACCAGCATCCTCTTCCAAGTGGGCACGCTCGATACGAATTTTCTTAGTCGTACCGTCTTCTAGCTCAATCTCAATCCAACCATTGTAGCCAATCGGCTCGTCAAACTGGGAAATCTGATAGGCTTTAGGATTATCAGGATAGAAATAGTTCTTACGGTCAAAGTGCATATCCTTGTGAATATCCATGTTCAAGGCCAAGGCAGCCTTGATACCAGCATCCACAACACCCTTGTTAAGAACTGGAAGGACGCCTGGGAAAGACCAGTCAATCACGTTGGTATTGGCATTTGGATCCTCACAAAAATGAGCAGATGAAGGCGAGAAAATTTTCGAGTTGGTATTCAACTCCACATGGACTTCTAGACCAATAATCGTTTCAAAGTTCATTAGTTAGCACCTCCAAAAATCACTGGTTGTTGCTTGTGATAGTCTGTTGTCGCTTCAAAGGCAGCAGCTACTTGGTAAATGGTCTCTTCTGAGTATTTTGGACCAATCAACTGCAAACCAACTGGCAAGCCTTCTACAAAACCAGCAGGAATAGAGAGCCCTGGTAAACCTGCCAAGTTTACAGGAATTGTTAACAAGTCCGCCAAGTACATGGCCACAGGGTCATGGTTAAGCGTGTCCAAACCAAAGGCAACTGTCGGAGCTGTCGGACCCAAAATCAAGTCATAGTCCGCAAAGACTTTTTCAAAATCCTGGATAATCAAAGTCCGCACCTGGCCAGCCTTCTTGAAGTAGGCATCGTAGTAACCAGATGACAAGCTAAATGTACCTAACATAATACGACGTTTGACTTCCTCACCAAAACCTTGGCTACGGGTTTTCACGTAAATCTCATCCAAGTTTGTCGCATCTTCTGCACGGAAACCATAACGGATACCATCAAAACGTTGCAAGTTAGAAGATGCCTCTGATGATGCGATAATGTAGTAAACAGCAACCCCATACTTAGAATGTGGCAGGCTGACTTCCTCGATAATCGCCCCCAAACTTTCCAAGTGCTTAGCAGCCTTAAGAATAGTTTCCTTGACCTGTGGATCAATCCCTTCGCCCATGTATTCTTTTGGCAAAGCAATTTTCATGCCTTTAATGTCTTGACCAATCTTGCTAGTAAAGTCTGCAATCTCATTAATAGTAGATGTAGCATCCTTAACATCATGACCAGAAACAACATTCAATAATTGGGCATTTTCCTTAACAGTCTGTGCAAATGGACCTATTTGATCAAGTGATGAGCCAAAGGCAATCAAGCCAAAACGTGACACTGTACCATAAGTAGGCTTCATCCCGACAATCCCATTAAAGGATGCTGGCTGACGAATCGAACCACCAGTGTCGGAACCCAATGACAAACGGACTTGACCGGACGCAACTGCAGCGGCTGAACCACCTGAAGAACCACCAGGAACTTTTGTTTGATCCCAAGCATTTTTCGTTGGTTTGAAGGCAGAGTTCTCATTCGAACCACCCATTGCAAATTCGTCCATATTGGTCTTACCGACAATAATCATATCCTTTGCGTATGCCTGAGCAACCGATGTCGCATCGAAAATCGGCTCGTAGTTATAGAGCATTTTTGAAGCTGCCGTGGTCAAAATCCCCTTAGTAGAGATATTATCCTTGACTGCCAAAGGAATCCCTGCCATAACATTGTCCGCATCAATCCCCTTTTCGTCCAAGGCGGCAGCTTGAGCCAAAGCCTTGTCTTCCGTAATAGTCAAGAAAGCATCCACTGCTCCCTCACGGCTTTTAATGTCTTCCAAGGTTGCCTTGGTCAACTCAAGAGCAGAAATCTCCTTTTTGACAAGGAGGTCATGCAATTCATCAATGGTTTTATTGTTAAAAGTCATTAGGCATCTCCTCCCCCATCTAAAATTGCTGGTACCTTGATATAATGATCTTGAGATTCAGGTACATTTTTAAAGAGTTCTTCACGACTCTCACCCTGTAGAGCAACATCTGCTCGCAACACATTCTTACGATCAGCCATGGTTGTTGTTACTGCAACACCAGTTGTATCTACTTCATTGAGCAATTCAACCATATCAACAATTTTACTCAAAGTAGTCGCGAATTCCGCAGTTTCTTGATCCGAAAACTCTAGCTTAGACAGCTTGGCAACATGACGGACTTCAGCTTCAGAAATCTTCATTCTAACTTTCCTCCTAATGGAAATCTATCTTCTCATTATATCATATTTCTAACCCACCACAAAGGTTGAAATAACTGAGTATGTAAGAATATTCAACAAAAAAACCAGTCCACAGACTGGTTCCTAAACATTATTCAATAACCGTCGCACCGAGTACATGACGTAGGTGATTCAGTGCAAATTGATGACTCTCCACCGTCAATGCAGCAATTGCTGACGCAACTACTTCAATCCGATAACCCTTATTATAGGCATCGATAGCCGTATGGAGGACACAGATATCAGACAATACACCTGTTAAAACAACCGTATCCACACCACGTTCTCGCAAACGAATATCTAAATCTGTTCCAGAAAAGGCCGAATAATGCCGTTTGTCCATCCAACGGACACGCTCATGATCCTTATTTTCCAGATAAAAGTCTGCTAATGGACCATACAAATCCCGACCTGACGTACCGATGATATTATGAGGTGGAAAGAGCTTACTTTCAGGGTGAAACTCATCCCCTGTTTCATGCCCATCAATCGCAAAGAAAATATAATCTCCATTTTCAAATGCTTCAGATGTAACCTGAGCAATCCGTTCTGAGATGGCTTGTGCAGGCTTACCTGCAGTTAAGTTTCCCTCATCTGCGACAAAATCTATCGTATAATCTATTGAAATCAGTGCTTTTGTCATCTTAGTAATCACGTTTCTTTATTTCATCAAAAATTGCTGGAATCAGTACTTTCAAATAAGTACCTTTCATTCCTAAGGAACGACTTTCAATAATCCCTGCACTCTCTAATTTACGTAGCGCATTCACAATAACAGAGCGTGTAATACCGATACGATCTGCAATAACAGATGCTGTCAACTGACCCTCATTGCCATTTAACTCACCCAAGATAGCTGCAACAGCTTTCATCTCTGAATATGAAAGTGTATTAACTGCCATATTCACAGCGGCGCGTCGACGAATATTTTTTTCATCTTCTTCTCTTTGGAAGTTCAACAATTGAATTCCCACCACAGTCGCAGCAATCTCAACCAAGATTAAATCATCATCAAGAAACTGACGATCATTCCGCCAAATAATAAGTGATCCAAAACGAATCCCTGTCACATGAATAGGGGCAATCGTAGTCAGACCATTTGGATACGTCGAACGTGACTCAACAGGGATAGCCGTCAATTCACTTTCTACTGGCAAATTCACTTGTGTATCATAAACCTGCGCAACTGCTTTAACATAACTTTCTGGAAATTGTTTGTTTTGGAAAAATTCTTCCACACGATCATTATTTGTCTCATAATTCATGTGGTAACCCAATACTTCACCTTCGCTGTTAATGATACAAGAGTTACAATCGATGATAGCAGACAAATGATCCGCTATTGCATTGTAAGGCAATTCTTCTGCCAATTTCTCCTCGGAACGTTTCAAAATCGATGTAATGTTCCGTGTTTTTTCTAATAATGTTGTCATAAATTCCTCTTTACACTGTAATTGCTTTCAGTATAGCAAAAATTGAGTGAAATTTCAACAATTATCAGAAAATTTACTATTGTTGGTAAAATATTGACAATTTCTCACTCTGACATCAAAAAAGTCGGAGAACCCCCGACTTTCCTTCACTCCTAACGTCGATATTGCGCTAAGAATCGTGTCATTTTTTCTTGGATTTCTGCTAGTTCGTCAACACGTGGTAAATAGACAATACGGAAATGATCTGGCTCTTTCCAGTTGAAACCTCGTCCATGAACCAACAATACTTTTTCTTGCTTCAAAAAATCAAGAACAAACTGCTCGTCATCATCAATTCGATACATTTCTCGATCAATTTTAGGGAAAATATACAGACCTGCTTTGGGTTTAACAGCAGACAGTCCAGGTATATCTTGAATCGCCCTTGTAATGAACTCACGTTGTTCATAAAGTCGCCCACCTGGAGTCAACAATTTATCAACAGATTGTACGCCACCTAATGATGTCTGCACCACCTGCTGGGCTAATACGTTGGAACATAGACGCATATTGGACAGCATATTTAAGCCTTCTATATACCCTTTCACATGATGTTTAGGGCCTGATAACACCATCCAACCAACACGGAAACCACAGATACGATGTGATTTTGATAGACCATTCATCGTTACAACAAATAAATCCGGTGCCAAGGTCGCAATTGGAATATGAACCGCTCCATCAAATACCATACGGTCATAAATCTCATCAGAAAAAATAATGAGCTCATGTTTCCGTGCAATCTCAACGATTCCTTCCAACACTTCTTTTGGATATAAAGCACCCGTTGGATTATTAGGATTGATAAGAACAATAGCCTTTGTCCGTGATGTCACCTTGGATTCCATATCCGCTAAGTCAGGATACCAGTCTGCAGACTCATCACAAACATAGTGAACTGCATGTCCACCAGCTAAGCTTACCGCTGCTGTCCACAAAGGATAGTCAGGCATCGGTACTAACACCTCATCACCATTGTCCAACAAGCCCTGCATAGACATGGCAATCAACTCACTTACACCATTACCAAGATAAATATCATCAATATCAACATTTGGAAATTTCTTGAGTTGACAGTATTGCATAATCGCCTTACGAGCTGAGAAAATCCCCCGACTGTCCGAATAACCTTCTGATTTACGAGCGTTATGGATTAAATCACGAATGACCTCGTCTGGCGCAGTAAAACCAAATTCAGCAGGATTTCCGGTATTCAACCTTAAAATCTGCTCACCATTAGCACGCATCCGCATAGCCTCTTCCAAGACAGGACCACGAATATCGTACGCAACGTCATCTAATTTCATTGACTTCTCAAATTTTCTCATAAGTCACCTCGACTTTCTTATGGTTTATATTGTACTGTAAAAGCAAAAAAATCACAAGAATACTTTACATTTTTTCAAAAAAGACTTATAATAAAAATGTAAGTAAGTACACTGCTCATTTGTGTTCTCCACTTGAAAGGAGTGATTGGTATGTCTCAATCTTATAAAACAATTCTAGTCGCTGTTGATGGTTCAGCCGGTGCTGAACTAGCACTACACAAGGCTATCCACGTCGCAAAACGAAATCAAGCACGACTGATAATTGCCCATGTCATTGATACACGAGCGTTACATAACGTTGTTGCTTTTGATGCAACAGTCTATGAGTCTTTAGAACGTGAAGCTGAACTATTACTAGAAGATTATAAGCAGGAAGCACTGAATGCCGGTATAGAAGATGTTCAAATCCGTATAGAATTTGGTAACCCAAAAACACTCTTGGCGGTAGATATTCCAAAGGAAACCGGTGCTGACCTAATGCTACTTGGTGCAACTGGGTTAAATGCTTTTGAAAGATTGCTCATTGGTTCCTCTTCAGAGTATATCATGCGTCATGCAACGATTGACTTACTGATTGTACGAGAAGGCGAGAAAACTTTATAAAATCATAAAGGACTTGATTTTAGTGATCAAGTCCTTTCATCTGTCTCTTTAGCTCTACTTCAATTTTTCTTTCGGGAGCAAAACGTTCCTCCCAATCATTTGGCTTTAAAATTTTATGAGTGACTGGGTCAAAATGAGCACGTCCATCCGGAAATCTTTTGCCCATATTAGCTTCATGGACTAGCTGAAATATCGGTTCTGGATCCACTCCCATTAATACAAAAGAACCATAGGTAAAATACAAAAGGTCCAATAAAGCATCCACTTGGTCATGCAAAGAAACCTTTGCCTCTTTTTTACCTTCTACCTTGGCGGCAGCCTTATCTAATTCAGAGTGCAGCCGCTCAATCCCTTCTCTAAAACCACTCTCATTCTGTGAGGAAGCATGAACAAATTCAACAATTTCTTCAATCTTAAACCCTGCCCTGAAAACGGCTGTCTCAGAATCATACTCCTTTGGAAATTCTTGAGTTTGACCATCCATCAGGTGGTGAAACTCTTTTACACGATTAAAATGTTGATCCTTACTTTTAAACATTTTGTTCCTCTACTAAATTAAAATGACGTAAGCCTTTATAGATACCATCCTTATTGTTCGTATCAGTTATATAAGAAGCCACTTGTTTTGCTTGCTTTGTCCCATTTTTCATGGCAACAGAATACCGAACCTCCCCCAACATCTCAATATCATTATTTGAGTCTCCAAAAACCATCACTTCATCGGTCGAAAAATGATAAAAATCTCCTAACCGTTTGATACCAATCAGTTTTGAATTCCCCTTACAAATAATATCCGTCGCATAAGGACTTGAACGAGTAAAAGTTAATTGTGGAAAATGTTCCGCTAATCGCTGCGCCTCTTTTTCCATAGTTAATAGCATCATTTGGTAAATGGGTTGAGTAATCAAATGATTGAAGCTCCCCTTATTTTGCGGTCTCACAATACGGATAATATGGTTAAAAATAAAGTTTACAAAGCCCGCACAAACTTCAGGGACCATACGTGAAAATCGATAAGCAAAATTCCCAGTCCCCATACTCATAATGCCACTACCAACTACCCCTAATGCAGTACCAAATGAAAGATCACGTTGGAATTTTTCGGCATACGCAATCATTTTATCGATGTCCTCTTTTTCAATTGGCTGGCTGAAAACCACTTCATCTCTTGTAAAAACATATTGTCCATTGTAAGCAACTGCCATATCAAGTCCCAGACTAGCCATATATTGTAAGATAAAGCGCGGATCTCGACCAGTTGCCAAACCAACCAAGATTCCTCTTGCTTTCAACTGGTTAATGGCAAGAATAGTTGACTTACTCACAGTTCGGTGGTCCGTCAATAAGGTTCCGTCGATATCAAAAAAAACTGCCTTCACTGTCAACCATCTCACCTACTTTCATTAGAATTGTGTTACAATTAAGTATAGCATATTTTGAAAGAATCAGGAAAATTTATGAAAAAAATTCTCGTTCTCCATACTGGGGGAACAATTTCCATGCAAGCAGATCAAAACGGCGCTGTCGAATCAAGTCCCATTAATCCAATGACCCAAGTCACTTCACCATTAGAGAACATTGAAGTAGTGTCCGTTGATTTTTTGAATCTTCCAAGTCCTCATATTCAAATTGACCACATGATGATGATTTATAAAAAAATTAGAGAAGAAGCCTCCCATTTTGACGGGTTTGTCATCACACATGGAACTGATACCCTAGAAGAAACAGCATATTTTTTGGACACAATGTCTATTCCACAAAAGCCAATAGTCATGACAGGTGCTATGCGCTCTTCTAACGAATTAGGAAGCGATGGAATCTATAATTATAGAACTGCACTTCGTGTTGCTGCTGATGAAAAATCTGCTGACAAAGGTGTTCTTGTGGTCATGAACGATGAAATTCATGCTGCGAAGTATGTAACAAAAACACATACAACAAATGTTTCAACCTTTCAAACACCAACTCATGGACCCTTGGGTCTTGTAACAAAACGAGAAATACTCTTTTTCAAGGCAGCCGACAAACGTGTCCGCTTTGATTTACAGGCCATCAATGGTGTTGTCCCAATCATCAAATCATACGCAGATATGGATACTATCTTACTGGATGCACTTGTAGAGGCCCCCATTTCTGGCTTAGTAATTGAAGCCTTAGGAGCTGGAAACCTACCACCAGCAAGTATTTCAGCCATTAAAAAACTTATCAATAAGCAACTTCCTATCGTGCTCGTGTCACGTTGCTTCAATGGTATTGCAGAACCAGTATATGCCTACGATGGTGGCGGAATACAATTGGAAGAATTAGGTGTCTTATTTGTAAAAGAACTGAATCCCCAAAAAGCACGTATCAAATTACTGATTGCCGTAAATGCTGGCTTGAACGGGCAGGATTTAGCTGATTATATTCAAGGATAAAACAATAGGTGCACGTTTTTTCATGCACCTATTGTTTTTTTGTTAAAAATAGATATTCTTAAAAATCAACCCTTTTCATGGTAAGCCTCATGAAAAAGGTACGGCTCCAACAAACTACTTTCAGTCAATGGCTATATAACAAAAGACTAATAAGGTTTTACCTTCAGATTGAGAAAGAGAACATATTTGCACTACATATAACCCCTAAGGTTCCTCAAACATTTAATCCAATATCGATTGATGTTCTAAATTTTCCAGTAAACAGAACCACATTGGATTGTTCCGCCAATTTTCTTCCGTGACAATCCGCTGAGCCACACGCCTAGCCTCTTCTAAAATAGGATGATCCTCAATAATATTAGCAACTTGAAATTCCGGTAAGCCCGATTGTCGTGTTCCGAAAATTTCACCTGAACCCCGCATTTTTAAATCAACTTCTGCCAGAACAAAACCATCCGTTGTCTCAGTCATTGTGGCCATACGCTCTTTACCAGATTCTGTTTTAGGATCCGCGACCAAGATGGCGTAAGATTGCTTCACTCCACGACCAACACGACCCCGCAACTGGTGTAATTGACTCAGCCCGAAACGATCCGCATCCATAATGATCATTATCGTAGCATTCGGTACATTGACACCAACTTCTATAACTGTAGTTGAAACCAATATGTCCACATTCCCATGCTTAAACTCCTGCATGATTGCTTCTTTTTCATCATTTTTCATTTTTCCATGCAATAATTCAATCGATGCTTTTGAGCCAAAATGGTGTTCCAACTCCACTTTTAGATCAATGGCATTTTTTAAATCGAGCATCTCGGATTCTTCAATCAAAGGTGAAATAAAGTAAATCTGAGCCCCTTTTTTCAATTCCTTCTCAAGCCATGACAATAAAACTGGCAATTGAGCATGTTTCACCCATCTTGTTACAATTGGTTTCCTTCCTGCTGGTAATTGATCAATAATGGAAACTTCCATATCTCCAAAAGCAGTGATTGCCAATGTTCGAGGAATTGGAGTAGCCGTCATCATTAGCACATCAGGGTTTTCACCCTTTTCACGAAACAACTTCCGTTGTTTGACCCCAAAACGATGTTGTTCATCCGTAATAACTAATCCCAATTTGTGATAAGTAACACCTTCTTGAATTAAAGCATGTGTCCCAACAATCATATGGGCCTCCCCACTAGCAATATGCTCTAACGCCTCTCTTTTCTCTCCAACTTTCATACTACCAGTTAATAATGAAATTTTACATTCAGGAAATAAAGAACTAAGAGTTTCATAATGCTGCTCTGCCAAAATTTCTGTCGGAACCATTATTGCAGCCTGCATACCGGCAGTTACCGTAGCGTACATGGCTAAACCAGCAACAACCGTCTTACCAGAACCAACATCACCTTGTAATAAACGATTCATATGACCTGGATGCTTCATATCTTGTAAAATTTCATTTAAAGCATTCTCTTGCGCATCTGTCAGTGAAAAAGGCAAGGTTTCTATTTTTCTTTGAAGAGAGTCCTCAACATACTGAATTTCTAATCCATTTGAAATATTCCGATTTTCATGCTTTAACAGTTGTAGCTGCAATTGGAAATATAATAATTCCTCGAATTTAACTCTTCTGAGGGCTTGGCGATATTCTTCCAAATCATTCGGAAAATGCATAGCATAAATAGCTCGTTTTCTATCCATTAATTGATAATGGCATAATAGAATCTCTGGAATATTTTCAGGAACCAAATCCAAATACCCCGTATCTACAGCAGAACGAATTAATTTCACAATACTGGCCTGAGAAATACCTTGTGAGACATGATAAACTGGCTGTAAGTCCTCGCTTTGATGTGATAAAATCTTAAGCCCAGTCAAACTAGCCTTCGCCTTATCCCATTTTCCCCAAACGACCAGTTCTTGTCCAGGAACAACCTTATCTGCCAAATATGATTGATTAAAAAAAGAGACAGAAACAACAATTTCTCCCTGCTTAATAGAAAATCTTAACCGATTTCGCTTCCCATAATATTGGAGCGTCGCCGGACTTACAACCTGACCCTTTAAAACAGCTTTTTCCCCATCCTGCAAATCAAATACAGATTTAACTTCAAAATCTTCGTAACGAAAAGGGAAATAAAGTAAGGCATCCTCAACTGAATCAATCCCAAGCTTACTAAACTTTTCAGCTGATTTTGGACCTATGCCAGGTAATACAGATATGTTATTCGATAATTTCTTCATAGAACTATTATATCAAAAGAAAAGCAAATACGAGTTTAAAAACAAAAAAAGGAGCATTAGCTCCTCAAAAATATAGTCCGTACGGGATTCGAACCCGTGTTACCGCCGTGAAAAGGCGGTGTCTTAACCCCTTGACCAACGGACCATATAAAATGGGCACGAGTGGAATCGAACCACCGACCTCACGCTTATCAGGCGTGCGCTCTAACCATCTGAGCTACGCGCCCAAACCCTTATAAAAGTTTGGTAAAAAGAACGAAATGTTCAAAGCGGGTGACGAGAATCGAACTCGCGACAACAGCTTGGAAGGCTGTAGTTTTACCACTAAACTACACCCGCTTAAATGGGAGTTAACGGGATCGAACCGCTGACCCTCTGCTTGTAAGGCAGATGCTCTCCCAGCTGAGCTAAACTCCCATA